>JAOZMY010000071.1 GCA_029934085.1 bacterium
GGATGAAGAGATATTTGAAAGTCATCGGAATTGTAGCATTGATCGCCTGTGTCGGGTTCATGTTCACGTCGCCGGGTGTGACGGCGGTCAAACGGTTGAGAATCGCAACGGCCGGGATTGGAGGAACCTGGTATCCCCTTGGGGGTGGCGTGGCTAAAGTGATTACGAAGTATATATCGGGCGTGGAAGCCACGGCTTATCCCTCTGGGGCCTCGGTAGAAAATATCCGAGCTATCAGCAAGAAGAGGGCGGACCTGGCCCTTGTCATGCCCGACGCGGCCTATTACGCCTACACCGGAACGGGGATGTTCGAAGGGAAAAAGGTGGGAAATATCCGTGGGGTATGTTCCACTTATCCTATTGACATTGAGGTCATTGTGGCGGCGGATTCTCCCATCAAGAAGTTTGAAGACATCAAGGGTCACTCCATCGCCTGTGGCGCCCCCGGCAGCGGGATCGAGTTGATGACGCGCCGCCTCTTGAAGGTCCACAATATGTCGTATGACGACGTCAAAGAGAATTTTCTCAGCGTATCTGAATCGATGCAGGCCTTCAAGGACGGAACGGTGGACGTGATCATTACCTCTATCGGGACGCCTTCCTCGGCTATCATGGACCTGGTCACAAAACGCAAGATTCGCTTCCTCGACATCAGCGACGCGGCCCTGGAGAAAATCAACAAGATCTTGCCGGTCTACTTCAGGCACGTTATCCCCGGCGGCACGTATAAGGGGATCGACAAGGATTGTAAGACGTTGGCCTGGATGGGGTTCTTCATTACCTATGCTGAGATGGATGACAAGCTCGTCTATTCCATCTTAGACACCATCTTTTCCCATAAGCCCGAGCTGAACGAGATTCATGCGAAGTTCAAGCTGATTACGTTGAAGACGGCAACAAACGGGATTTCCATCCCCCTGCATCCCGGGGCCGAGAAATTCTATAAGGATAAGGGTGTCCTCAAGTAATGCCCCAGGGGAGAAGAGGAAAAAGCCGGTGGCTTTTCCGTTTCGGGTTCCTTTTAGTTCTTGGGGCCCTGGTCTTTTTCCTCTTCTCCCCGCAAACCTTTTTGCGCCTTGAGAATGATGAAACGCATCTTCCCCTTTTTTGGATCGATGTGAAGGGGAATGAGGCATTCTCGCTGGCCTTCAGGCATTCCTATGACAAGGATATGTATATAGAGCATTACAAAATCTCGGAAGGAAAAACTATTTATCTTATCGGTTTGACCTTTAAGTCAGACCTGAATGGCCAGGGTTTTATCTTCCCGAACGCGAACTATTTTTCAAACGGATGGGGAACGTTAAAGGGACTCCACGAAAAAATGGCATCGGTTTCATTTATCATGGGATCCCCCGACGAGGCGAATCACTCCTTGATGATCGATCATAAGAAGTATTTCCTTACGCGATACGTTTCACCGGGGACTCCCGTGGCGCTAAAGGTCATCAAGGCGAGAAGAATCTCTGTTTTGGCCTGGAGAGTTGAGAAGTGGATGAATTAAAGAAGGGACGTGTGGCGGCAAAGAAGATTTCTTTTTCTTCCATGGCGGATTTTTTTGCCTCTCCGAGGGGTATCGCCATTTTTATTATCGGCGTCATTTTGTCCCTGTTTCATCTTTACACGTCGGAGTTTGGGCTCTATCCCGCGATGATTCAACGAAACGTCCATCTCTCTTTGGGGATGGCCATTGTCTTTTTGATTAAGCCCGCAAGAAAGGGGAAGGCCTGGTCAAATATTTTCGACATCTTGCTCATTCTTGGGGCTATGGCTGCCTGTTGGCACCTGATTTTTACCTTCCGCGACGTGGTCATGCGTGGCGGGAACCCCACGAATTACGATCTCTGGCTGGGAGGGACGCTTATCCTCCTTGTACTGGAGGGGACGCGGAGAATCCTTGGATGGCCTCTCCCCATCATTGCCATTGTTGCCATGCTCTACGCCCTACTGGGGGGATACATCCCCGGAACCTGGGGACATCGTGGCGTTTACTGGGATGAGCTTATCGGCTACAATTACCTGACGACCGAGGGTATCTTCACCATTCCCCTGGGTGTGTCCGCCAGTTTTATCTATATTTTTATCCTCTTTGGGGCCTTCCTGGTGGAATCGGGGACGGGTGCCTTTTTCATCAAGCTCGCCAATTCAATTGCCGGGCGGTACCGGGGTGGCCCCGCCAAGGTGGCCATCTTCAGCAGTTCGCTTTTCGGGACCATCTCCGGGAGTGCCGTGGCTAACGTGGTGAGCACCGGTTCCTTTACGATCCCCCTGATGAAGAAGATAGGTTATCGGCCGACTTTTGCCGGGGCCGTGGAGGCTGTGGCGTCCACCGGGGGTCAGTTCATGCCGCCCGTCATGGGGGCGGGAGCCTTCATCATGGCGGAGATGCTGGGGGTTCCTTACGTCCGGGTCTGCGCCGCGGCCGTGCTGCCCGCCGTGTTGTATTTCTTTTCCCTCTTTTACATGACCCACATGGAGGCGCTTCGTCTCGACCTGAGGGGAATGGAGAAGAGCGAAATTCCTTCCTTGCCGGAAACACTCCGAAAGGGCGGACATCTTCTGATCCCCGCTGGGATCCTTCTTTACCTTCTGATTCAGGGGTATTCACCCATGAAGGCGGGTTTCTGGTCCATCGTAGCGATTTTAGCGTGCAGCGCCCTCCGGCGGGAAACCCGAATGAGCTTCATGAAGGTGATCTACACCCTCGCGAAGGGTGCGACGGGCGCGCTGGAGGTGATCATGGCCTGCGCCTGCGCCGGTATCGTGATCGGGGCCGTAACTCAGACGGGGCTGGGCCTCAAGTTTTCGGGGCTCGTTGTGGAGGCCTCGGGGGGATCACTCATCCTGTCCCTAATCTTTATCATGGTTGCCACGCTTATCCTCGGCATGGGATTGACCACATCGGCAGCCTATATCCTGACCGTCATCTTGGGCGGACCCGTTTTACTTAAACTGGGTGTTCAGCCCATCGCGGCACACATGTTTGTCTTCTATTACGCTTGCCTCTCCGCCATCACTCCCCCGGTGGCCCTGGCGGCCTTTGCCGGCGCAGGTATTTCGGGGGCGCGGCCTTTTACAACGGGGTTTACGGCGATGAAACTGGCGGTTATTGCCTACCTTGTCCCTTTCACCTTTATCTATCATCCGGCCCTACTCTGGGAGGGATCGCTTCTTACCATCGGACTTGCCTTCTTCTTTGACTTGGCTGGGTGTATCGCCATCGGATCAGCACTTATGGGATTTTTTCTGAGGCCCTTGAGTTTTCCGGTCCGCTTTTTTTTGTTTGTCTCATCCCTGGGGATGTTCTGGCATGATTATCGGATAAGGATCGCGGGCACTTTGTTGTTTTTGGTTGTTTTAGGCATAGAGATTTTTGCTTTTTACGTCAAGAAAAGGTTAACGCGTGAAACTTCATATGATTAACGAGGAAAGTCATGGATGAAGAGTTGAAACAGGCCATAGAAAGGCTTCGAAGTCAGAGGGCAAAGGCGGCTCTGGGTGGCGGAGAAGAGGAAGTCGAGCGACAGCACGCCAAAGGTAAGCTGACGGCCCGAGAACGGATTGAACACCTTCTCGATCCAGGCACCTTTGTCGAATTGGGAATGCTGGGTGCTACCAAGGAGGATGCGGCGAAAGAGATCTACGGAGACGGGATTATCACGGGGTTTGGGAAGATCGATGGGCGGATGGTGGGAATCTTCTCCCAGGACTACACCGTCTGGCGTGGATCTTTTGGAGAGGTGCATCGTCTCAAGATGAACAATGTCATGGACAAGGCCCGGGATCTGGGGATTCCCATGATCTGCCTTTGGGATGGTTCTGGAGGGCGTTTGGAGCTCAATGCCTACATCAACCCGGCCCATTATTCCACTTTTAAAAGGTTTGCGAAGAACTCGGGCCTCATCCCGCAGATTTCTGCCATGTTAGGACCCTCCCCAGGGAACGGGGCGTATGGCCCGGCCATGACCGATTTTATCTTCATGGTGGACGGCCTGAGTTACGTCTTTGCCACGGGTCCCAAGGGAACAAAGGCGGAGGTAGGCGAGGAGATATCCATGGAAGACCTTGGTGGCGCGAAGGTGCACTGCCAGAAATCCGGCCTCGGGGATGCCCGTTTCAAATCGGAAGAGGAGTGTTTCGCTGCGATACGGAGATTGCTGTCTTATCTTCCCTCCAGCCACGAGGAATTCCCTCCGGAAGGCAAACCGGCCGATTCCCCCCCCAGGATCAACGAACGACTCAACGATCTCGTGCCCAGTGACAGCCGGAAGACCTATGACATGCGAAAGGTTATTCTGGAGATCGTGGACGACAGAGACATCTTTGAGATTAAACCGGAATTTGCCAAAAACATCATTACGGCTTTCGCGCGTTTGAACGGGCATATGGTCGGCATTCTGGCCAATCAGCCTCTCTACATGGCAGGCTCCCTGACCATCGACGCCTCCGTCAAGGCGGCCCGGTTCGTGCGATTTGCCGACTGTTTCAATATTCCCTTGATTATGCTTGTGGATACCACCGGTTATCTCCCCGGTTCTCAACAGGAACACAACGGCCTACTGCGACACGGGGCTAAACTCCCCTTCGCCATCGCCGAATCGACGGTTCCCAAGATCGCTCTCCTCATCCGAAAGGCCTATGGGGGCGCGAAACCCGCCATGGGCGTGGATAAAGACTTGGGAGTTCACGTGGTTTATGCCTGGCCTATCGCGGAATCGGGAGTCATGGGGGCCCGAGCGACGGTCAAGGTTCTCTACAAAGACGAGATACGGGCTGCCAAGGATCCCGAGGCTTATTTCGAGGAGAAAGTGGAGGAGTTTAGGCGAAACGAAAGCCCCTACATCATGGCTAATTCCACCTTTATCGACGACATCATCGAACCGGCTGAGACCCGTGACCGACTGATTGCCACGCTCGAAGTGCTCCTTTCCAAACGTAAGATCCCGAAGGGAAAAACCCATCACGGGAATATTCCCCTATAAACCATTTACACTTGGAATCCCATTCTACCAATGGGCTAGGGATTATACCGAGGCCTCAATCATTCGGGTAATTTTCCTGCATGTTTTAGCGAGCCTTTCGGGGAAATCACCATCGTCGGGGAGGGCCTGGGCGATGAAATCCTCTGGAAAGGGGAGATAGTTGACAACGGTTTTTCCATTTTTGTTGTACACAACCATCTGTTTGGGAAGGAGGAGGACGATGGCTCGTTCATTGTTTGCCTTAACCGCCTGATAGGATCGTTTAAAGCTGCAGATGATGATCTGGTAGATTTGAAATCCCTCGTCCACTTCTGCACCGTTGGCACGGTATTCTTCCCCAAGGTTGAGTATATGACGCACCTGGAAGCCATATTCGGGTGCGTTTTTCTTCAAGTTCTTGATAACATCTTCGATCGATTTGTCACTTTCAGCCGTAAACAGGATTTTATCACTCATGCCGTCTCCTTTCTGGAATCATTTTTTTGAAACTGAAGTATAGTTGAGGGAATCCCACAAAATCAAGGGGTTTCTGGACATTTCGGAGTCATTCCAGTAGATAAAGGGGTGTGACGACCCGGGAACACCACAAAATACTGAAAGCCACGGCTATTGTTGGTGGCGGCACTTTCGTCAGCCGGGTTTTTGGCTATATCCGGGATATGGTGGTGGCCTCCTTTTTCGGAACGGGAATGGCGGCCGACGCATTCTTCGTGGCCTTTCGCCTTCCTAACCTTCTCCGGAGGCTCATTGGAGAAGGATCCATGACCGTTTCCTTCATCCCTGTGTTCACCGATTACGTCAAAAAGGGGGATAGAGATGAGATCCTCCGATTTTTGTCCAGTTGCTTTTCTATCCTTGTTTGCCTTCTGATAATGGTAACCGCCGCCGGGGTTCTGACGGCACCATGGCTGGTAAAGATTATTGCCCCAGGATTTGTCAAGTTCCCCGAGAAATTCTCTTTGACAGTTTCCCTTACCCGTGTGGTTTTCCCCTATATCTTTTTCATCAGTCTCGTCGCATTCAGCATGGGGGTTCTCAACACCTACCGGGTTTTCTTTCCCCCCGCCTTCTCCCCCGTGCTCCTGAATGTCTCCATGATCGCGAGTGTTCTTCTCCTTTATAAATTCTTTCACCCCCCCATTTACGCCCTTGCTGTTGGGGTTCTTATCGGTGGGGTTTTACAGCTCGCTTTCCAAATCCCTTTTCTGGTTAAACGCGGATTTCCCTTCCGGTTTGCGTGGAACCCACGACATCCGGGGCTTCGAAAGGTGGTGGCCTTGATGGGGCCTTCCATTCTCGGAGTCGCAGTATACCAGTTGACCGTCTTCATCAATACGCTCCTCGCGTCGTTCCTCCCCTCCGGAAGTGTTTCGTACCTCTACTATGCGGATCGGCTCATGCAGTTTCCCCTCGGTATTTTCGCCATCGCCATGGGGACGGCGGCCCTGCCCAGTTTCTCATCCCTTTCCGGGAAAGACATGAAGCCCCTGGGAGACGCGATCGGGTTCACGCTGCGGCTGATCCTGATGATTTCCATTCCCGCCTCCGTCGGCTTGATTTTTTTAAGAGAACCGATTATTGGGATTCTCTTCCAACGTGGAGCCTTTAACGTGGTGTCTCGACATGCCACGGCCCTTGCACTTCTGGGGTACGCAATAGGTTTGTTCGCCGTTTCGGGCGTTCGAGTGGTGGTTCCTGGATTTTACGCCCTGAAGGACGCCAAGACCCCCGTCCGCGTGGCAGTGGTAGCACTTTTGGTCAATGTGGCTCTTGGGCTCATCCTCATGGGTCCTTTGAAGCATCTCGGCTTGGCCTTGGCGACCTCTCTCTCCTCCATCGTGAATCTCGTTCTGCTAATATATCTCTTGAGCCGCCGTCTCAGGGCGATGAATTGGGGCGCGATGGGGAAGAGCCTGGCGGAAATCGTGGTGGCTTCCGCTGGAATGGGTGTTTTCCTTTATCTATTTCAGCAATGGTTTCCAATCATGGACACTGCGGTCCTGGTGAGCAGGGTCTTTCGATTGATACTGGCCCTTGTTGGTGGAGGGTTTTTATATCTAATCTTTTTGAAAGGATTGAGAAATCCCGAAATGAATTATATCCTGGAAACCCTGAAAAAACGCAGGAGATAAGGCGTTCATGAAAATGGTTTCGCATCATGCCGGCTTCATCCCGGGCCCTGTCAATGTGGGAGTGATTCGGGACGAGGAGCGAATCGTCCTGATCGATACAGGATTGGATGATCAGTCCGCCAAACGGATTCTCAAGGTAGTTGAGGAGGCCGACTGTGAGATCGTGGGGATCTTGAATACGCACGCCCATGCGGATCATTACGGTGGAAACGACCGGATCCGTAAGCTTTCGAAAGGCCTGGAATTTATCTATGCTCCCGCCATCGAAGACGCGATCATCCGATATCCTATCACGGAACCCGTTTACCTTTTCGGGGCGAATCCTATCGCGGAGCTGAAGGGGAAATTCTTGATGGGAAAACCCTCCCCCGCAGAGCCTCTTCCTTCCCCCTCAATTCCGTTCGGCGATTTGGAGATAAAGGTCGTTTCCCTTCCCGGCCATTCCATTAATCAGGTGGGGTATGTTTGCGACAACGTTTTTTTCTGCGCGGACACGGTTTTCCCGAGCGGGATCATTGAGAAATATGGCCTTTTGTACTGCTTTGACGTAAAGGCGCAGCTCAAAACCTTGCGTTCCCTCAAAAATATCCCCCCCTATAGAATGATCGTACCAAGCCATGCGCGGCCGAGGCAGAATATTTCCCTGCTTATAGATGAAAACCTGAGTCACATGGAAGAGATTTCAGAAGCCATCCTGGCTTTATTGGCGGTACCAAAGTCTGCTGAAACCCTGGTGGCGCACCTGGGAGAACAAAAAGGGATTCCACTAAAGTCGATCTGGCAGTATCATCTCCACCTAAATACCATTAAGGCTTACCTGGCCGCCCTGTTAAAGGACGAAGTCATTTCCGTCTTTGTGGAAAAGAATACCCTTGTGTGGGTTAGAAAGTGATTTAGGGAACCTTTTCGAGGTTCGCTGGAAGGCTCATCTGAATAAGATAAATTTTCTGGTTGAAAAATTCCAGAAGAAGATACAGAACGTGGCGATGAGTTTGGAGTAGAGGTAGTAGACTCCCATTTTTTCCGTAAAGAACCACATAATCCCTTCGTTTAGGCCCAATCCCACGAGGCCGATGAGGGCGAAGATCGTGAACTCGAGGGTTTGGTTTTCAAGGGAACGGGAGCCGAAAACGAAGAGGATGCTCAGGGCATAGTGAACGGCGGAACCAAGCATATAGGAGATAGCTGCGGATGTTAAGTAGTGGATATGGAGGTAGTTTGTAAGAAGGTAAAGGGCGTAGAAGTCGACGACGAAGGCGATCCCACCGGCAAGGGCGTATTTGAAGGATTGGACGAAGAGGTTGTTCGATTTTTTGAGCCGGAGTTCTTTAAGCAAGAATTACCCCCTTTTCCTTTTTCATACTCAGTATATTACGATTATCATTTTATTCAATTGACCGTTTATGGAACATCTAATATAGTAAGTTTAAGAAATCGGCAAGGTGGTTTGGGTTTTTATTTATGGGGGAAAAGAGGAAATTGGAAGATAGGAAGTTTCTTATATCGGCTTTCCTGATGTCTTTTTTGCTCATCCTTTTTGGGTGTTCCTCGTTTTTCTCTTTTTCATGGAAAACGGAAAAAGAGGTGAAAGGGCCCTCAAGCGTCAAAACGAAGGAAACGCGAAAACTTTCTCCACAACCATTAGTGACGGTTCCTTTTCATGGAGGGCATCATGCAACGAATGGTGTCTCTACCCGCTACGAACTCCAGATCACTCGTCTCCCCCAGAAGACCCCAGAGGCCTTGAAGCAATTTTTTGGCCAGCTCAAAGAGCACGGAATCCAAAGCGTCTACTTCCGGGTTTTTCAGAACCCCGGGGATGATTTTTTTGAGGTATTACCCGTTCAGTCGAAGAAAGGAGTTTATTTCAAAACGGCCTATGCCCCCCTTGTGTCAGACCTGCTCCCCTTGGTGTGTCGTTTTGCCCATGAAAACGACATTAAGGTCTACGCGTGGATGAATACCTTAAGGGCGGAATTTTTGCAGTGTCGGGAGGCCAAGCATACTTACAAGTTTATCCCCGCGGAAGGAAGGCTCGAGCGAACAGGTCGTTGGAGTCCCCATGATCCAAGGGTATTATCCGCCGTTTCGGGTCTGTTTGCGGATCTTGCGAGGAACCCAATCGATGGAATTCTCCTTCAGGATGATATGATCCTTCATTACAATGAAGATCTCAGCCTTTTCGCCCGAAGGCTTTTCATGAAAAGTCAGGGGCTGGAGACGTTTGCCCCCGAGGATTTATATGAGCTCGGTAAGACGGAGGATGGAAAAACTCAAGTCAAAGGTTATACGCCTCTCTTTTGGGCATGGTCTCGTTGGAAATGTGAGGAATTGTCTCTCTTCATGGCGAGGCTGAAGGAGGCGGTTAAAGCGATACGTCCGGAGATAAATTTTGCCGTGGACGTGAATTATGAGGCTTTGTCAGCCCCGGAGGATGCCCTTGCCTGGTATTCTCGTTCCGTCGAGGAAATGGAAAGAATAGTTGCTCCGGATCGTTACGTGGTAATGTCGTATCAGCAACAAATGCAGAGGGAACTTGGGGAACCTGAGACGGTTGTTTTGGGGTATATTCGGGAGATGGTGACAACTGCCTTGAAAATGGTTCCGCGGCCTGACCGTTGGGTTTTTAAGGTTCAAACCATCGATTGGAGAACACGAGAGCTGATTGTGCCGGATCAGATTAGGATGACTGTGGAAACTATAGAGACCACGGCACCCGTTAGAGCCTGTCTAATGCCTTACACGCCCCAGCTTTTCAAGGTTGGATTGTTGGCGCGGCTTGGTAAAATGGGAGATTAACGTTTTAAGGGGATTGAAATTAGTGGTTTGACAAGCCAACTTCCCCTTATGTTTTATGATGTAAAACTTGGGAATGGGGGAAGGAAGAGATGCAAGATAAAGTGGGAAATGGGGAAATACTGGTCACGGGAGGAGCAGGATTCATCGGCCGTTGGGTCGTAAAATTGTTATTGGATAGGGGATACAAGGTGATCGTTTTGGATAACCTCAGCTCCGGTTCCCGTGCAAACATAGCGGAATTTGAAGGAAACAGGGGTTTCTCTTTCGTGGAAGGTGAGACTGTTGATCACGGCCTTGTGGATAGTCTGTTCAAGGAGCATGGTTTCCAGGGGTGTTTTCACCTGGCCTTTCACGCCAAAACTCAGGACAGTGTCGATGACCCTGAAAAGGTATTCAAAAGTGATGTTCAGGGAACCTTTCACGTCCTGGAAGCGTGCCGCGCTTATCAAACCCGATTGTTGTTCATGTCCACGAATAGGGTTTACGCTCCTTCATCGGACTGGGCGGGTATTACGGAGTTACACCCGACCCGGGCAATCACCCCTAACGAGGCATACCGGATTGCCGGGGAGACCATGGCGCTCTCTTACTGGCGAACCTACGGACTTCCCGTTACCGTGGTACGCCCTTTCGATACCTATGGTCCCTATCAACGGTTTGACGAGGAAGGGAACGTGGTGGCCGTCTTTATCAGGAGAAAACTTGAAGGGAAACCCCTTCGCATTCATGGGGACGGTTCTCAGACAAGGGACCTGATGGAGGTTTCAGATTGCGCCGAGTTTGTGGTCCAGGCGGGCACCTCCCCAGAAACCGTTGGGGAGATTTTGAATGCCGGATCGGGCCGGGACGTGACGATTAAACAGCTTGCTGAAATAATCTCGGGGGGAGAGGTGCCCATCGAACATGTTTCCCATGATCGCCCAGAAAAGGGTCTTGAGAAACTCCTGTGTAATTATAGAAAGGCGCGTGATCTCATGGGGTGGCGTCCGAAGATCAAGATTGAAAGGGGAATCAGGCAGCTCCAGGCATGGGTAGAGGAGCATGGCTTGAACAGCCGGTAATGATGGGCGGGGGAAGGAGGAACAAACTAAGGTGAGGATCCTGTTTCTTGGGAACAACTGGCTGGGTTGGCAGGTCCTGAAATGGCTGAAGGAGACGGGACGGGAGATCGTGGGTATTGTCATCCATCCCGAAGAAAAGCAGAAATATGCCATGGAGATCCTCCAAGCGGCAGATCTCCCGCCTGAGAGGATCTTTTTTGCCCCTTCTCTAAAGGATCCTTCGACCCTCGAGGAGATCCGGTCGCTTTCCCCCGACGTGGGTGTGTCCGTCATGTTCGACTATATCCTTGGCAAGGACTTTCTGAACCTTTTTCCGAAGGGATGTTTCAACCTCCACCCTTCCTATCTTCCCTACAACAAGGGGGCGTTCGCCAACGTGTGGGCCATCGTGGATCGGACGCCCGCCGGTGTTACATTCCACGTCGTTGATGAGGGAGTGGACACGGGGCCCATCGTGGCTCAGAAAAGGGTGAGGATCGAGCCGGTGGATACGGGGGAGACCCTCTACCGGAAATTGGAGAGGGCGGGGGTGGAGCTGTTTATGGAAACCTGGCCCGAGGTGGAAGACGGCACTTATGAATTGAAATATCAGAGCCCGGCTGAGGGAAAGGTTCATAAGAGAAGTGACGTCGATCAGATCGACCGGATCGACCTGGACAGGGAATACAAGGCACGGGATCTCATTGACGTCCTGCGCGCCCGCACCTTTCCCCCTTACAAAGGGGCCTATTTCGAGGTGGACGGGAAAAGAGTCTACATGGAGCTGACCCTCTATTACGGTGAGGAAGACTGAACACGATTAAGAAAAGGGACGGGTGAAAATACCCGTCCCCTTTTGTTTTGGTTGTTTAGATATCGTAATACAGAGCGAACTCGAAGGGATGAGGTCTCAGCCGGATGGGATCCACCTCATGCTCCCTCTTATAGTCAATCCACGTGAAGATGGCATCATCCGTGAAAACATCTCCCTTCATCAAAAACTCATGATCCTCCTCCAGGGCCTCGAGCGCCTCCTCCAGGGAGGATGGCGTGGAAGGAACATTCTCCAACTCCTCCGGTGAGAGGCCGTAGATGTCTTTGTCCAACGGCTCCCCAGGATCAATCCGGTTTTCAAT
>JAOZMY010000153.1:0-1615 GCA_029934085.1 bacterium
GGCTTTTTCTTGCTATCCTGACCCAAAAAGAAAAGGTATTTTGCAAGGAACCCTAAAGAGTCCATCCGTTTTTTGTATATTGCCAAAGGGTCTGTTGCGGAAGTATTGACTCAGGCCTTCATCGCTCACGAAATCAGCTACATCGACAATAAAATGTATCAGGAAATAGAGAATAGATGCCGAACAATATCAAGCATGCTATCCAAACTGATATCCGCTCGATCAAAATAAGATTCACCTTTTACCCTTTCTTTTTCCACTTTACCCTTCCTATTTCGTGATTATATTTTGACCAGCGAAAAAAATTTCACCTGGAGGAAACAATGATACGATTCGACAAATTCACACTCAAGGCCCAGGAGGCCATTCAGGCGTCGCAAAAGATCGCCGAAACAAAACAACATCAGCAGATCGAACCAGAGCACATGCTTCTGGCGTTGATTGAACAGCCGGAAGGCATCGTGCAGCCGATTCTTCAAAAATTAGGCGCTTCGAAAGAGACCATCCTGCAAGGGCTGGAAACCGCGCTATCGAAGAAACCGGCCGTTTCCGGCGCCGGGGTTGGAGAGATCTACCTCTCCCCTACCCTGAACCAGATCTTCGAAAAGGCCCTCGCGGAAGCGGATCGAATGAAGGACGAGTATATCAGCACGGAGCACCTGCTAATCGCCATTGCGGATGACGAGGCCTCGGACGCCGGGCGGATTCTCCGGGAGAACGGCGTCACCAAGGATGCCATTCTTACGATTCTGAAGGATATCCGGGGAACCCAGCGCGTCGTGGACCAGAACCCCGAAGATAAATACCAGGCCCTGACCAGATATGGCCGGGACCTGACGGAAGAGGCGCGCAAGGGAAAACTGGATCCCGTCATCGGTCGTGATGAGGAAATCCGACGGGTCATCCAGGTCTTATCCCGAAGGACCAAGAACAATCCGGTTCTCATTGGGGAACCTGGCGTGGGGAAAACCGCTATCGTGGAGGGGCTCGCCCAGCGGATCGTAAATGGGGATGTTCCGGAGAGCCTGAAAAACAAGCGACTTGTCGCGTTGGACTTGGGCGCCTTGATCGCCGGCGCCAAATTTCGGGGCGAGTTCGAGGACCGGCTCAAGGCGGTTCTGAACGAGATCATCGAGTCGGAGGGGCAAATAATCCTCTTCATCGATGAATTGCATACCCTCGTGGGAGCCGGGTCCGCGCAGGGCTCCATGGACGCTTCCAACATGCTCAAACCGGCACTCGCGCGCGGAGAGCTGCGGTGTATCGGCGCCACGACACTGGACGAATACCGAAAATATATCGAGAAAGACGCGGCATTGGAACGTCGGTTCCAGCCTATCTTCGTGGGGGAACCCTCCGTGGAAGACACCATCGCCATTTTGCGGGGACTCAAGGAGAAATATGAACTCCATCACGGGGTCCGCATCAAGGACTCCGCCATCATCGCCGCGGCTGTCCTGTCTCACCGTTACATCTCCGACCGTTTTCTGCCTGACAAGGCTGTGGACCTCATCGATGAGGCCACCTCGCGCCTCCGTATCGAGATCGACAGTGTTCCCACGGAGATCGACGAACTGCAGCGCAAGATGATGCAGTTGGAGATTGAGAAAGAGGC
>JAOZMY010000153.1:1715-3160 GCA_029934085.1 bacterium
AAACACCTCGAAGAGCTTCAGAAAGACAAAAAGATGCTCAAGGAAGAGGTGGATGAGGAAGATATCGCCGCCGTGGTTTCCAAGTGGACGGGGATTCCCGTCTCCAAGATGCTGGAAGGAGAGGTCGAAAAACTTATCCATATGGAAGAGCGCCTCAAGCAGCGTGTGGTGGGACAGGACGATGCCATCGTGGCAGTATCCAACGCCATCCGGAGAGCGCGTGCGGGATTACAAGATCCCAACCGTCCCATCGGGTCCTTCATCTTCCTGGGTCCCACCGGCGTAGGAAAAACCGAGTTGGCCCGCGCCCTGGCCGAGTTCCTCTTCGACGACGAACAAGCCATGGTCCGCATCGATATGTCTGAGTTCATGGAGAAACACTCCGTCTCGCGCCTGATCGGCGCCCCTCCGGGATACGTGGGTTACGAGGAAGGCGGCTACCTCACCGAGGCGGTTCGCCGGCGCCCCTACTCTATCGTCCTGCTGGACGAGATCGAGAAGGCGCATCCGGACGTCTTTAACATCCTCCTGCAGATCCTTGATGACGGGCGTCTCACGGACGGTCAGGGCCGAACCGTTGACTTCAAGAACACGGTCATTATCATGACCTCGAATTTGGGAAGCCACTACATTATGGAACTGGGTCCCACTCGTTACGAGGAGATGAAAGACAAGGTCATGGAAGTGCTGAGACAGTCTTTCAAACCGGAGTTCCTCAACCGGATCGACGACATCATCATTTTCCACGCGCTCACGCGTGAGCACATCCGGAGGATTGTCGATATTCAGCTCGAACACCTCCAGCGGCTCCTGGAGAACCGGAAGCTGAAGCTCGAGGTGGACGACAAGGCGAAGGATCGACTTGCCAACCTTGGTTACGATCCCAACTACGGCGCAAGACCGCTTAAGCGTGTCATCCAGAAAGAGCTGCAAGATCCCCTTGCCATGGAGATCCTCAGCGGGAAATACAAGGAAGGCGACACGATCCACGTGACGGTGGAAGGCGACACGTTCGCCTTCCACTAACCAACAAATTCAATAGGACACGGATGAACACGGACTTCGTACACGGATAAATAAATTGTTACACGAAGATATCACGAATCAGATCATCAAAGCGTTTTACGAGGTATACAATATCTTGGGATATGGATTCCTGGAAAAGGTCTATGAAAATGCTATGGCCCTGGAACTTGCCAAGACCGGTCTAAACGTCGTTCAACAAGCGCCGATACAAGTCTATTATGGAGGGGTTAAAGTTGGTGAATATTACGCGGATTTGTTCGTCAACGATACTGTTATCGTAGAGCTAAAATCCGCGAAAACGATCTCCGAGGAACATGTGGCTCAACTGCTGAATTACTTGAAAGCTACCGAAATTGAAGTGGGGCTGATCTTGAATTTTGGACCGAAACCCCAAATAAAACGCAAGATTTATGACAATT
>JAOZMY010000072.1:0-2531 GCA_029934085.1 bacterium
GGGGATATCAAGAACGAGTCTCTTGCCATTCTCTGATCCGGGTGTGATCGATTCCCCCGATCCTTTCAAAGTTGAATACGTTTTATTGACGAAAAATCCAACTGTGTTATATAGCGAAGTAAAGATAGAAGGTGGCTGGATGGCGAATAGCGCCTCGCGTGTGTGAGGTGGCGAAGTTGCCAGGGGGGAACATGAAAAAGAGAATCCCGGTTTTGTTTTTGGCCCTTTCCCTTTTCCTGAGTGGACGTTGCCTTGCGTCTCCCAAGAAGATTTTCCTCGTTTTCAGCTATCATCCCGGGCTCTTTTGGCATGTGAATGCAGAGAGGGGACTCAAGGAGGCATTAAAGGGGTTCAACTGTAAATTCCATTCGTTTTATATGGATACCAAACACCATCAGGGTGATGCTTGGCTTTCCAGGGTTTCCAAGGAGGCGATTCAGCAAATCAAGGATGAGCAACCGGATGTCCTTGTCGGATTCGATGACAATGCGGTCCATTATGTTCTAACCCATTTTTTGGGAACGTCTCTTCCCATGGTTTTTCTCGGCGTGAATCGCGAACCGGAGGTGTACGGCTTTGTCAGATATGATCGGAAAAGGCCGGGGATGAATGTCACGGGTGTTCTCGAACGGCACTATTTCCTCCAAGCCATTCGTCTCTTCTCCGGTTTGTTGGGGAAACCTGTGAAACGTATCGGCATCGTCAGCGATTCGAGTGAAACCTCCCATACCATGGTCCCGAATTTCATGATTATCGCCAAGGAACACAAGGTCCCTATCACTTTTTACAAATTTGCCTATTCCTTTTCTGGCTGGCAGAAGGTAATCCGGGATGCCCAAAACAGTATCGATCTGCTTATCGTGTGGACCTGTGAAGGCCTCAAAGGGAAAGGGAATAAAAGCGTTCCCATTCATCAGGTTATTGAATGGACCAGGTCTCACAACAGGGTTCCGGAAATTTCCTTTTTCAGCCGCTATATCAAGATGGGATTGGCGGGGGGGATCGTGTTGACGGGATACTATCAGGGGCTTTACGCTGGCAAAAAGGTGGCGAAGATTTTAGAGGGGATTCCTCCTGGAGAAATTCCCATCGATGTGCCGCCCAAAGGGACCCTGGCCTTCAATATAACCAGAATGCGCGATCTGGGTATTAAGCTTCCCCTTGGGGTTCTTCACTCGGCGGTTCTATACGGCAAAGCAGAATGAGACGAACGGTTTTTATAGCCTTTATTGCCGCTGTCCTTCTTTTTCTTATCCTCCTTGTCTCCGGATCGGTTGTGGAAAAGAGGCGGGAAGACATGGTCAAGAGTGTCACCGTCGAAGCCAACTTGAAGACCGTCCATACGAGCTATCTCATCTCCGAATTCATTCAGGAGAGATTAAACGTCTTGGATATCATTTCGTCCTGGATGAATCCGAATTGGAGCATGCTGCCCGAGGTTTACAAGAGTGACATCGAGGAAAATGTGGAGATTATCCTCAAGCGCTATCCCGGTTTCGATTCCATACATTTTATGGATCGTAGGGGAACTGTGGTTTGGGGGCTTCCCAAGAAAAAGTCTTTGGAGGGTGTGAACTTTTTCAGGGATGTCTCAAACTCAGAACAGTACAAGATGTTGTTCAAGATTGCCAGACTTCGTAGGTCGGCGGTGATTGGCTCTTTCAATGTGACCCGGTTCGATCCCCTTAAGGAGCGGCTGGTAAAAACGGAAGTTCTCTTGATGGCGGCACCCATTTTCAGGAGCGAGACGTATCTTGGAATTCTCTTTGCAATTTTGCGTCCCAGGGCGATAGGAACGCACTTCTTTCCCATGACACCTCTGAGCTCTACGAAGGGAATCTACTGGATCATAGCAAACAAGGGAGGAAAGATCCTTTTCTCCAACGCCAAGTTTCCCCCTCTTTTCAAGAAGAAGATTTCCTCCTTTGTCAAGGCGTCTCGTTTGGCGGATGGTCGAAGGGAGATCATGAGTTCTGATTTTTATATCGATGAAAAGGGAGGGAAAGAGGGCGAGCATGTTTTGGTAAGTTATTCTCCCTTGACGATCACTCCGGGGAATATCTGGTACGTGGTGAGAATTCAGTCTCTCGCTCGCATTGAGGCGGATATCCATCGGTGGCTGTTGCAAACGAGGGCCATCGCCTTTACAGCGATCGTGATTATGGTTCTTACGGCTGTCTTTCTTATGTTCTCTTTTAGGCGTTCGGAGGAGAAGCTGGATGCCCTCAATCGTAAGTATAAGGACCTCCTGGATAACCTTCACGTGGGTACCTTTTCTTTCGATGCCTCGGGGAAGATTGATTATGTTAACAAACGGGCGTGCGAGATCCTTGGGTATCGTCCCGAGGAGATTATTGGCAAAGATCGCCTTTTCTTCGCGTGGGACAAGGAGAAGACGGAGATCGAGAAGGTTGCGCGACAGAGGATGTCGGGTGAACGAAACGCGGAGATATACCGCACCCACATGATTCATAGATCCGGAAGGATCATCGATGTGGAAATTTACGCCTCTCCCGTGAGGGACGAGAATG
>JAOZMY010000072.1:2631-12032 GCA_029934085.1 bacterium
TCCGGAAGGATCATCGATGTGGAAATTTACGCCTCTCCCGTGAGGGACGAGAATGGAAATGTCCAGAGTGTGCGAGTCATGTTTACGGATATCACGCGCCAGGTGGAGATGGAGAAGGAGATTGAGAACTATACGCGCCGCCTCGAGGAGAAGGTGCAGCGTCGAACGCAGGCGTTACGGGAATCTGAAGGCCTCTATCGCAGTATATTTGAGACCTCTCTTGCCATTATCTATATCCACCAGGACGATAAGTTTAAGATCATGAATAAGACCGGGATGGAATTCTTCGGCTTCAAGAACCGAGAAGAGATGCTCAACGCGAGCGTGTGGGAGACCATCCCCAAGATGGAGCGTCAAAGGCGCCGGGAAAATGCGATTCGGCGTATGCGCGGAGAGCCCGTTCCTTCCAGGTATGAAAGCCTCGTCATTAACAAGGATGGGGAGATACGCATCGTGGAGTGTAACTTCCAGCGGATCCTCTATTGGGATGAACCGGCCATCCTCGCGATCCTTTTCGATGTGACGGAAAGGAAGCGTTTGGAGGCGGAGATCGCCCATACGGATAAGCTCAAATCCATGGGACAACTCGCGACAGGGGTCGCCCACGATTTCAACAATATCCTGGCGGCCATTCTGGGACGTATCCAGCTTTTGGAACTGAACCCCGACAACCGAGAGATGGTTCTTTCTTGTGCGAGTCTTGTGAAGAAGGCGGTGAACCAGGGCATCAATGCCGTGAAGAGGATTCAGGAATACACGCGGGTTAGACAGGACAAGCTCGCGTCCGAACTCCTCCTCTTGCATAAGATCATCGACGACGCCATTGAGATTTCCCGTTTTGCCTGGAAGGATCAGGCCCAGAAGCGGGGCATCACCATTCAAATTAAACAAGACTTACAGGATGAGAATCTTTTCCTCTCGTCCGAGCTGCGGGAAGTCTTTATGAATCTCATCCTCAACGCGGTTGATGCCATGCCGGAGGGGGGGACCCTTTGGGTTCGAACGAGATCGATTACCCTTGAAAGCGGCGAGAAAGGGGTCCGTGTCGTCTTTGAAGATACGGGGACGGGAATGCCGCCTGAGGTTCTGGAGCACGCCTTCAAGCCCTTTTACACAACCAAGGGGGTGGATGGAAGCGGTTTGGGGCTTTCAATCGTTTCGGGTGTGGTTGAAAGGCTCGGCGGTAGAATCTCCATCAAGAGTGCGGAGGGCGTGGGAACGACCATCACGATAGAACTTCCATGGCAGAAAGGGGAAGAGGGAGACGTGAGGATCCGGCGCGTAGTGACAAATAAACTGCCTTCGGAACGACGAAAAGGGTCTCTCTTGGTTGTCGATGATGAGCCCTCTTTACCAGAGATTATCAAGGAGCTGCTCTCCACTTTGAAATATGATGTGGTAGTTGCCGCAACGGGTGAAGAGGCTTTTTCCCTTTTTCGGGAGGACCCTTCACGTTTTGCCCTCATTTTTACCGATCTCGGTATGCCTGGAATGAATGGCTGGGATCTGGCGCGTAAAATCAGGGAGATATCTGAGGATGTGCCGATCGTGCTTATGACGGGATGGGGATTGGAGATCTCGGAGGAGGATATCCACGAGTTGAAGATAACGGAATTGGTCAGTAAACCCGTGGCCCTTGACATGATAACGGAGATCGTCTCCCGTTACATCATTCCGTCTTAGCCTCCCGTGTGGGATTTTCCCGGATTTGTTTCTTGCGGTTTCTGGCTGAATAGGATAAATCTCCAACGTGTTGGTTGATGTCACATTTCTCAGTCCTTTGCCGACGGGTTACACCTACAGGGTGCCTCCGTCAGGAGAAAAAAGGGTGCAGGAAGGGACCCTCGTTGTTGCTCCCCTCCGCCGTCGGAGGTTGGCAGGGGTTGTTACGAGAGTTGTGAAGGAGGAGCAAGAATCTCCCCCGTCCATTTCCTTTAAGCCCATTCTTTTTATTCCCTTTGAAGTTCCCCTCTTTACCCCGGAGCAACTTGGTTTTTTTCAGTGGTGTGCCAGGTATTATCACGTGCCGTTGGGTGGCATTTTGAAGACCGCGTTGCCCTTGCCCAGAAGAATCTTGAAGGGGGAGAGGCTGGAAGCTACCCTGGAAGGAGAGAAGTGGCTTACCGAACGGGCAGGGGAGGGGGACTCCCATGCCGACCTTTTTTTGCGCCTGTGGCGAAAGGGAGAGGAATTACTCCCCTTGATAGGGAGAAAAGATGCCTGGGAGTCCCTGCTCGACTGGACGGCAAAAAGGTGGGTGGAGTGGGACTATCCTGGTTTTGCCGAGAGTTTCAACCCGGAAACAACCTATTATTCTCTGGCTTCTGAGCTACCCCCATCCTACCGATTGGGGCCAAAAGAAAGGGAAATCGTTGACTATTTGGAGCATCGTGGGGTTGTGGACTCCCATGAGATTAGGGAAAGGTTTCCTAAGGCCTCCCGGAGGCTTCGTCGGTTGGTGGAAAAGGGAATTCTCTGTGAGATTGTGCGGCCCGATCCTCTATTAAAACCCGATTACCCAACTTTGGAAGAGGGCTCGTCACCTGCCTTGACTCACGAGCAAAGAGTTGCCTTGTCGGCCATCATGGATGAGATGGCGTCCCCGTCACCCCAGCCGATCCTTTTGCATGGTGTGACGGGAGGAGGTAAGACTGAGCTGTATATCCAGGCGATACAGGCCACCCTTCAAAAGGGGAAATCCTCCCTTGTCTTAGTGCCGGAAATCGTTTTGACGCCTCAACTGGTTTCCCGGATCCAGTCCCGTTGTCATGTTCCCGTGGTTACCTGGCACAGTCGACTCACGGAAAAGGAACGATGGCAGCAGTGGCTGCAACTGCACGGGCTTGCCCCCGTGGTGGTGATCGGGGCCCGGTCCGCCGTATTCATGCCGGTGAAGGAGCTGGGACTTATCATCGTTGACGAGGAGCATGATCCCTCTTTCAAACAGGAAGAGGGATTGCTCTATCATGCCAGGGACGTGGCGGTCGTCCGAAGCCGCCACCAATCCTGCCCCCTTATCCTGGGATCAGCTACTCCCTCCATTGAATCGTATTATAACGTCAAAAGTGAGAAGTTTCGTTACGCTGTCCTGACCCGGCGTCCCACAGGGCAACCCTTGCCGAAAGCGGAGGTCGTCGACCTGAGGAAGGAGGGATTCCCCAAGCGACAGGAGACTCGGGGGCTGATGCTTTCAAGGCCTCTGCGTGAGGCCCTCATGGAAACCTATGCCGCGGGACAGCAGTCTCTCTTGTTTCTCAACCGCCGTGGTTACGCCAGGTTTGTGACGTGTATCCAATGCGGGGAGGCCATTACCTGCCCGCACTGTAGTGTCAGCCTTATACTGCATAAGCCCGCTGTCCTTCGATGTCACTACTGTGGTTTCAGCCGTAAACTCCCCGCGAAGTGTGAAACCTGCGGGGGAGCTTTGACACAGGTGGGGGGAGGAACTCAGCGTTTGGAGGAAGAGATCAGAGGGGTTCTTCCGGAGGCCAGGATCGCTCGTCTCGACCGGGATACCATGCAGAAGCGATCGCTTTATGAAACCCTTTTGAGTCGATTGCGGCGAAGGGAGCTCGATGTTTTAATCGGGACTCAGATGATTGTAAAAGGGCATGACTATCCCGGAATCGTCCTGATGGGGATTCTCATGGCCGACCATTCCCTGAGATTCCCCGATTTCAGGGCCTCCGAACGGACCTTTCAGCTTTTGACCCAGGCCTCCGGGCGGTGCGGAAGGGGATCGCTTCCCGGACGTGTTGTCATTCAAACGTTTTCTCCTGAGCATTATAGTATTCAGCATGCCGTTCATCACGATTTTATCGGGTTTTACGAGGATGAGATCCGCTTCCGCGAGGAACTGGGGTACCCACCTTTTTCGCGACTGGTGGTGATAAGGATTTCCGGCCCCCACTCCAGGGCTGTTGAGCGTAAATCGTCGCGCGTTGCTGCGGAAGGGAGACGTATCGTTTCCAAGGGGAAAGCCCAGGTTCAAGTGCTTGGCCCCACCCCGGCGCTTCTTGCCCGTCTAAAAAACCGCTATCGTTGGCAGGTGTTATTGAGGGGAAGATCCAGTGTGGAGTTGCACCAAGCCGTGGAAAGGGTTATGGCCTCGAAAGCAGCAAAGCCTGAAAAGGGTATGAAAATCCAAGTGGAATTTGATCCCGTTCAGTTGGCTTAGGCGGTGGAAGAGGGGCAGAGGTCTTTCAGGACGCATCGATCACAGGCGGGTTTTCTGGCTTTGCAGACCTGTCGGCCGTGGTGAATAAGCTGGTGAGAGAAGAGTGTCCATCGTTCCCGCGGGATGAGGCGCATGAGGTCTTGTTCGATCTTTTCGGGATCGTCATGCTGCGTGAGACCCAGTCGCTTCGCGAGGCGCCGCACGTGGGTATCCACAACAATACCGGGAATGTGATGTGTTTCTCCCAAGACAAGGTTGGCCGTTTTCCGTCCCACGCCTGGGAGTGTAACCATTTCTTCCAGGGTTGAGGGGACTTCTCCCCCATACTCCTCTACGATTCTCCGGCAGCAAGTCTGGATGGCCTTGGCCTTGTTTTTATAAAATCCCGTCGGCCTGATCTCCTCCTGGAGGGTTTCCAGGTCCGCCTCGGCGAAGTCCCTGGCGGTTTTGTATTCCTGGAAGAGGGAGGGTGTTACCTTGTTGACCCGTTCATCGGTGCACTGGGCGGAGAGAATGGTGGCAATGAGTAGTTGGAGGGGTGTTTGATAGTTCAGGGCGCATGTTGCTCCGGGGTAGGCCTCGTCGAGACGCTTTAGGATAGTTTCGATGGGCGGATGAGACATCGGGCCTCACCTCACATAAAAGAGCCAGTGGGAAAATCGGGGCTCTTTGTCTTGGTAGATGGCCTCGAAGGCCTCCATGAGACGCTTGGAGACGGGGCCGGGAACCACCGGGAGGTCTCGATCGTCGATTTTCCGAACAGGTTGAACACGTCCCCCGGTGGAAGAGAGGAAGATCTCGTCCGCCTCCATGAGGAATTCCGGGGAAATCCGTTTCTCTATGGTCTCGATGCCAAGGGCGGGGGCCAGCTCCAACACGGATTTCCGGGAGATGCTCTTCAGGACGGTGCCCTCGGAGGGGGTGTAGAGAATGCCGTCTTTGACCATGAAGATGGATTCTGTGCTACCTTCCGCAACGAATCCCTGGGTATCCAGCATGATGCCCACGTCCGCTCCTCTTTCTCTGGCCTCGATGCGGGAGAGCATCCCGTTGAGATAATTGGCGGCGGCCTTGGCCTCAATGGGAATGGTTTCGGGGTGAAGTTTGCGTGTCTTGCAGAAGGTGATGACCAGGTTGGTTTCCCCAGAGGTTGCCTCTTCCCCTTCCAGATCTTTTTCGGGATCGACCACGGCCACGCAGACGTCCATCGATTCCTGATTGGGCATTACCTTCACGGCTACATTGCCATAGTAGCAGATGAGTTTGACATATCCGTTTTCAACCTCGTTTCCACGGATGGTTTGGAAGATGGCTTGGGTGAATCCTTCGTCGTCCGTGGGGAGGTCCATCCCCAAGAGGGACGCGGTGCGAGCCAGCCTCGAGAGGTGCGCGTCCAGTCTAAAGATGGCGCGGCCTTTATCAGTCTTGTGCAGTTTCATCACCTCGAAGATGGCGGAACCCCGGCAGAAACTGTGAGACATGAGATGGACGGTCGCCTCTTCCCATGGAACGAGTTTCCCTTTCACATACATAAGACGCTCTTTGAACATACCCTTCTCCTCCCCGAAAATGCCTTCCGTTTTTTACTTTTTCGCAAAACTTGGGTCTGATCATTATAGGAGGATATTGAATCGGGTTCAAGCATTTGGTAAGAAGGAAGGAGTAAAAAAATAAAAGGAGGTTGATCGGTGAAAAAAAGGATTGGATTCGTTATCTTGTTTGTATTGGTGTTTTCGGCAACTCTATGGGCGGTAAACGTCCTCCAAACCCAGCCTTCCACGAACGGGAATTTCGAGCTTTCACTGATTCGTGCCAAGGTCAAGGGAGACGTGTTGACGTTTCAGGTGATCGTAAAGAATACTTCTTCCAAGAAAAAGCAGTATGCCTTCTTTTTCAAAGATGTTTATTACACGGACACCAAAGCGAAGAAAAAATACTATGCTCTGAAAGACACGAACAATTACTACATTGCGGGACCGGCGTATGATCGGAATGCGGGCGGAAGCTTCAATGTTTGGTTGGAGCCTCAGGGAAAAGCGATTTTCTGGATAAAATTCCCCGCGCCCCAGGCGTCGACGGAGGAAATCGACCTCTATATCCCCTGGGCCCTTCCCTTTGAGGGTGTGAAGGTCGAACGTTAATCATGAAGAGCCTGAGGCTGAAGATAGGGTACGGTCTTCTTTCGGCATTCCTGGTCCTGATGGGGCTTGCCCGGCCGGCCTGGTGTTACGATGGGCCGGATGACCCGAAGGCGGAAGTGGCAGCGCAGGAGGCGGTAAAGCGCCTCAGCCCGTCGCGTGGGGCCCTGAAGGTTGGAGGGGAGTCTCTCGGTATCAAAGGGGAAGAGGTCGGCATTACGGGATTCCGTGCGGAGAAGATCTCGGGCGGGCAGGGAAAGATTAAGGGATTGTCGGTAGAGATTGAAAAGGTTTTGAACGATCTGGGAGCCAAAAAGGTCGGACAGAAGATTCAGGTGTCTCTGTCGGGTGATGTCCTTTTCGATTTCAACAAGTGGGACATCAAACCGGCGGCGGAGAAGACCCTTCGCAAACTGGTAAAGGCCATCAAAGGTCTCAAGGTCAAAGAGGTTTTGATCGAGGGGCATACCGATTCGAAAGGTTCGGAGGAGTATAACCTTGCCCTTTCCCAACGACGTGCCGATTCCGTGAAGGTCTGGCTCATCGAGGAGGGCGGTTTGAAGGGGATCACTATCATTACGAAAGGATATGGGGAATCAAAGCCCGTTGCCCCCAACACCAAACCCGATGGTTCAGACAACCCGGAAGGGCGGGCGAAGAATCGACGGGTGGAAATTTATGTATCTTTGTTGAGTGGATGAAGTGATTCTTTCTTTCGCCCCGGAAAGTGCCTTTCCGGAATAGGTGAATCGGAAGGTGGGAGGCCGGGTCTGTTTTACGTTGGTTTATAGTCCCGCAAATCCCCTTTCGCAGTCGGCGATCAGATCGTCGATATGTTCAATCCCCACGGCGATTCGTATAAGGCTGTCGGAGATCCCTGCTTTTTTCCTGTCTTCCGGGGTAAAGCTCCGATGGCTCGTCGTGACGGGCTGAGTAATGAGGGACTCGACGGCTCCGAGACTCGGGGCCATGGCCATCATCTCGACCGACTCGACAAATTTTTCCGCGTCTTTTGCCGTTCCGTCGATCTCGAAGCTCAGAACGCCTCCGAAGCCCCGCATCTGTTTCTTTGCCAGCTCATGATGAGGGTGATCGGGAAGCCCGGGATAATAGACTCGTCTGACTTTGGGGTGACCCTTTAGATATTCCGCCAGCTTCAGGGTGTTTTCGTTTTGTTGCCGGACGCGGACGGCCAGGGTTTTCATTCCCCGCAGCATCAACCAGGCGGCGAAGGGGTCAAGTGTCGGCCCGAGAATCCTCAAGGTTTTCCGCAGGGTTCCGATGATTTCTCTCGGGCCCGCGACGGCCCCCGCGAGAATATCGCTGTGGCCCCCCAGATATTTGGTAGCGCTGTGGAGAATGACGTCTATCCCAAAATCGGCGGGGGTTTGATTCACGGGAGTGGCGAAGGTGTTATCGATGACGGTGATACAGTCGTGGCGTTTCCCCAGTTCCGCAATCTCTTTGAGGGGCAGGATATTGAGGAGGGGGTTCGTTGGGGATTCAACATAGATCATGCGAGTTTCCGGGGTCATGGCAGACTCAAGGTCTTTGATCTCGTGGGAGGGAACCATGATGGTCTTGATCCCAAAACGGGGGAGAAAATCGTGGCAAAAATGATAGGTGCCACCGTAGATGTCCGCCGTGGTCAGGATGGTATCGCCCGTTTTCAGAAGGCCCAGCACGGTTGTTGTGATCGCGGCCATGCCGGAACCAACGACGATGGCGGTTTCGGTTTTTTCGAGAGCCGCCAGGGTCTTTTCCACCGCGCGTTGGGTTGGGTTGCTGTAACGGGTATAAAGATCACCCTCAACTTTTCCGGACAGGACGTCATTGAGATGCTGGGTGTCCTTGAATTGGAAGGTCGAGGTCTGATAAATGGGGGGCGTAACCGCCCCCCTTTCGGGAAATCCTGTTATGCCGGCGTGAATTGCCAGTGTTTCTTGCCGCCAATCCGATCGCTTAGTCATTTGAAAGCCCTTTCGTTTTATGCCTAATTCGGGTTGATATTTCGGCGCAATTCCAAGCTACTTTTTGCCTTTGACCCCAGTGAAACCCGCTGCACGGTGGCTTCGCCAGTTTCACGGGGTAAACCTTCAACCTACCCTTATTCCCTTCCCCCTCCGAAGATGCGGAGCATGAGTAGAAAGAGGTTGATGAAGTCGAGGTAGAGGGTCAGGGCGCCGACAATGGCTCCCCGCTGCTCGGTATCCGAGTCGATCCCCTCGGGACGGGAGAGGGCCAGGTTTTTGATCTTTTGCGTGTCATAGGCGGTGAGGCCGATGAACACGAAGACGCCGATATAGCTGATGGCTAGACTCAGGCCCGAGCTTTTCACGAACATGTTGACCACCGAGGCGATGATGACACCGATTAACCCCATGAAGAGAAACCCGCCCCAGGAGGTAAGATCCCGTTTGGTCGTCATGCCGTAAATGCTACATGCGGCGAAGGTGCCAGCCGAGATGAAGAAGGTTGTCGCAATGGCGGCCCGTGCGTAGACGAGAAAGATGACAGAGAGGGTGACTCCGTTCAATACGGAATAGAGGATGAAGACCGCGCTGGCGGTCAGACCAGACATTTTTCTCACAAAACCCGCCAAGGCGATGACCATGACGAATTCCGCGATGATCAGCCCGAAAAAGAGGAGTTGATGGGTCACGAGGTATCGAAGCAGGGCCTCATTGGATGCCACGTAAAAGGCGATGGCCCCCGTGATGGCCAGGCCCGCGGCCATCCAGTTGTAAACCTTCACCATAAAGGCGTTGACGAGTTCGCGGGTGCGAACCTCTGAGTGTGCTAAAACTTCCATAAGCTAACCTCCCTAAAAGGCTTTTCCGTTATCGTAAAATCTATTTTTTACGTGTATTTATAATGTAACTCAAGAAAGCCAGCTTGACAAGCCCCGGATAAATCATTACAGTTTTCCAGATGGAGGATTCGAATCATCCACAACAGCCTTCAATGGGAGAAGATTCCGTAAAAGTTATGAAAGCGATTACAGATGTCCCGGGAATTCTCGTGGGACATGCCACGGATCGGCGGGCGCGAACGGGATGCACCGTGATCCTGTGCGAAAAGGATGC
>JAOZMY010000154.1 GCA_029934085.1 bacterium
AGGTAGCCGATTCCGTCAAAATAAAGATGACAACCAAGATGGTAAAGACACTGTTAGACATAACGCTACCAAAGCTTTTTAGTGAAGTGGCGATGTATTTTATAAGAAGGGTAGGGTTGAAGACGTTCAAGAGCTTTTCTCTGGGTAGTTTAATTCCCAACTTTTCGGCAAGTCCGAACGATTTTTGAACCAGACCACTCAGATTCTTCTGATATTCGGGGAGGTTTTCCGAAAAACCTTGAACCGACGTACCGACAACCACGCCTACGAATCCAAGGACAACAAAAATGAGCAGGAAAATGACAACCAAGGATAGGCCATCTGGAATCCCTTTTTTGTGTAGAAAATGAAAGATCGGCAGGCAGACAATCGCAAAGAAAAGCGCCAGAAGAAAAGGCACGATAAATCCGCTGGCGGCCTTCAAGCCAGCGATAATAACAATGAACGCAGCAAAAGAAATCAGAAAATTTGAAGACGTTTTTTCTTCCATAAGTGATACTTTCCCGTAGATCTATTTTCCGGAACCTTACATGAAACCATGGGGAGAGTCAATCTTGATACCAGCAGAATCCGGATGAAAGTCGTCCGCCCTTTTCAAATCTTTTTTTCGTGTTATAATGAAAACAGCGATCGAAAAATGGAACTATCCTTTTTCCATAAGAATCTCCTGGGAATCGAGGGGCTTCGTGTTGAGGAAATTCGGTCCATCCTGGACATGACCACGGCCTTCAAGGAGATTTCAAAGCGGGAAATCAAAAAGGTTCCTACTCTTCGGGGTAGAACCATTGTCAATCTTTTTTTTGAACCCAGCACGCGAACGCGTACCTCTTTCGAATTGGCCGCCAAGCGCCTTAGCGCAGATGCCGTCAACATCTCTTCCACCACGAGCAGCGTAGTCAAGGGAGAAACCCTTCTCGATACGGCCCGGAATCTTCAGGCCATGCACCCGGATCTCATCATTCTGAGACACAGCGCCGCCGGTGCTCCCCATTTCTTGGCAAGGCATATCGAAACCCCCATCATCAACGCAGGGGACGGGGCCCATGAACATCCCACCCAGGCCCTCTTAGATCTCTACACCATGGAAGAGCAGGTGGGGAACATTCAGGGAAAGACTATTGGAATCGTTGGAGACATCAAGCACAGCCGCGTGGCACGCTCCAACATTCTATGCCTCACAAAAATGGGGGCGAAGGTGGTCGTGTGTGGCCCGCCCACGCTGATCCCCAAAGGAATCGAGGCCATGGAAGTCGAGGTGAGCTACAACCTCGACGAAATCCTTCCGGAGCTGGACATCGTTATGATGCTTCGTATTCAACTGGAACGCCAGGAACGAGGGCTCTTCCCGTCACTTGCCGAGTATTCGAAGCTCTATGGACTGAACAGGAAACGCTTGAGTCGTTGTAAACCGGAGATCCTCGTGATGCATCCCGGTCCCATTAACCGAGGGATCGAACTGGAACCGGATGTGGCGGATGGCTCACGCTCGGTCATTCTCGATCAGGTGGAAAATGGCTTGGCTCTGAGAATGGCCCTGCTCTACATCCTCTGTGGAGGAAAACGCGATGATTCTTAACGGGGGAACGGTTCTCGATCCATCGATGAAGGTCCATGAGGTCATGGACATCCTCATCACCGACGACCGGATAGAAAAGGTTGGCCCTGGTCTCTCCACGCAGTTTCCCGAGGAAGAGGCCTTCGATTGCACGGACCTCTGGATTATGCCCGGGCTGGTGGATATGCATACTCATCTCCGTGAGCCAGGCTATGAATACAAGGAGACTATTCGGACGGGCACCCAAGCGGCGGCAGCCGGGGGATTTACCACCATCGCCTGTATGGCCAACACCCTGCCCGTAAACGACAACCCCTCTGTTACACGATACATTCGGGAAAAAGCAGACGAGGAAGGCCTGATCGAAGTTCTTCCTATCGGGGCTGCCACGAAAGGCTTGAAGGGTGAACAACTTGCCGAGATAGGTCTGATGCGGGAGACGGGCATCGTGGCCCTTTCGGACGATGGGTTTCCCATTCGGGACGCCGAAATCTTACGGTTGGTTCTGGAATACGCCCGCCGATTTGACCTGCCCGTGATCGACCATTGCGAGGATCTTTCCACCTCGAAGGGAGGTGTCGTCCACGAGGGAAAGATGGGGACACGTATGGGACTGCGGGGAATCCCCTGCGTCTCCGAAAGTTCCGTGGTGGCACGGGATATCCTCATGGCCCAGTGGTTAAAGGTCCCAATCCACATCGCCCACGTAAGCTGTAAGGCCTCCATCGACCTGATTCGGTGGGCTAAGACTCAGGGGATCCCTGTAACCTGTGAGGTCACCCCTCATCACTTGGCGCTTACGGTCGATGACCTCTTCCTTTCAAAATACGACACAAACTTCAAGGTCAACCCCCCGTTACGAGAAGAAGAGGATCGGAAGGCCCTGCTAAACGCCCTGAAGGAGGGGATCATCGACTGCATTGCCACGGATCACGCCCCCCATGACACACAATCCAAAATGGTGGAGTTCGATTATGCGAGCAATGGCATCTCAGGGCTCGAAACCGCCCTACCGCTGATTTTGGAAGTGGGAAACGAAGCCGGGATATCTCCCTTGAATATTCTTTCCAAAATGACCATTGAGCCTGCCCGCATCCTCGGGGTCGAAAGAGGGGCCCTTACGCCTGGAAGCCTTGCCAATCTTATAATCTTCGATCCTGACGAAACGTGGGTTGTGAATCCCCAGGAATTTTTTTCAAAGGGAAAGAATACCCCCTTTGCAGGCCGAAGCCTGACCGGGAGGGTTAAGGCAACATTCTATCACGGTAAAGCCGTTTTTCTGGACAAAAAGAACCCATGGGGTCTGACGCCAATCTGCACGAGGAAACCTTCTTAGGAAAGAACCTGCCTTGAACGATCCAAACACATTACAGGAGAACGGGAGGAACCCGAAGTGGGCTGGTTTCGAAATTTTCTAAGGACCCTCCAAGGAGAGGGAGAAGCTCCTTCGTCTGTCACGGAAAAAGATATCCAGGAACTCATCGATATTGGTGAAAAAGAGGGCCTTCTGAACGAGGAAGAACACGATATGATCACCGGGATCTTCGAGTTCAAGAAGA
>JAOZMY010000017.1:0-7971 GCA_029934085.1 bacterium
CGGAGGTTTCACTTAACCACTTAATAACTTAAAACTTCTTACTCCCTCCCTCCTCACTCCCTCACTCCCAACGTAACCGCCTTCCTTGCCGCCGCCTTGCCCCGGCAGGCGGGGCAGAGATCTTTCAGTTCCTCCAGGAGGGGGATGTCGAGTTTTTCATGGGCGTAGGCGGTGAAGGGAACGGGCGCGAAGTAGGTGCCACAGGCGGGGCACTGCTGGAGGGGCACCTTGGTCTCGCTCCACGATTTCATGACACGGGTGTTTTCGATGTCCTCCAGGACGATGGCGCCGGTGGGACAGACCTCGGCGCAGGCCCCGCAGCCCATGCAGGCCGCGTTTTCCTCGTAGAAGGGGGTGTTGATCTCGGTGAACTGTCCCCGGCCGATGTAGTTGATGGCCCCCGTACCCATGATCTCCCCGCAGACGCGAACGCACAGGCCGCAGAGGATACACCGGTTTTGGAGGGGGTCGTCTTTGACCACCTTCCGGGCGAACCGGGTCTTGGTGACGCCGTAACGCTCCGCCAGGGCTTTGACTGATTCGGCCCGCGGCGCCTGGGCGAGGTAGAGCTCGATGAGGGCTTTTCTCAGGCGGGTGATCTCCGGGGTTTCGGTGAGGATTTCCAGACCGTCCACGGCCTGGAGGGTGCAGGAGGTGGTGATGCCCTCCCGGGCGCCCTTGACCACCTCCACCAGGCAGAGGCGGCAGGCCCCGTAGGGGGCGAGGGTTTCATCGTAGCAGAAGGCGGGGATGTCGATTCCTTCCCGCCGGGCGACGGCGAGCAGGATCTCCCCTTCTTCCGCCGTGCAGGGTTTCCCGTCGATGATGACCTGGATCATGTCACTTGGCCCCTTTCAGGTAGGCGTCGTATTCGTTTTTGAAATACTTGAGCGTGGTGAGCACGGGGTTCGGGGCGGTCTGCCCCAGCCCGCAGAGGGAGGTCTTCTTGATGATGCCGGAGAGCTCCTTTAGGAGGTCGAGGTCGCTTTGGGTGGCCTTCCCCGAGAGGATTTTGTCTAAGATCATGAGCATGTGCTTGAGGCCCTCCCGGCAGGGGACGCACTTCCCGCACGACTCCTCGTTGGTGAAGCCGATGAAGAACCGGGCCGTGTCCACCATGGAGGTGGTTTCGTCCATGACCACGACGCCGCCGGAGCCCATGATGGATCCCACGGCGGTGAGGTGCTCGTAGTCCATGGGGGTATCGAAGAGCGAAGCGGGGATACACCCGCCCGACGGCCCGCCCGTCTGGACGGCCTTGATCTCCCGACCGTCGATGCCGCCGTTACCGATGTCGTAAACGAGGGTCTGGATGGGGGTGCCGAGGGGGACCTCCACCAGCCCGACCCGGTCCACCTCGCCCACGAGGGAATAGACCTTGGTGCCGCTGTTCTTCTCCGCGCCGATGCCAGCGAACCAGCCGCCGCCCTTTTGGATGATGACGGGGATGTTAGTCCAGGTCTCCACGTTGTTGATGTTGGTGGGCATGCCCCAGAGCCCCTTCTGGGCGGGGAAGGGGGGTCTCGGCCGGGGACGGCCCGTCTTTCCCTCGATGGAGGCGATGAGCGCGGTCTCTTCGCCGCAAACGAAGGCCCCGGCGCCCTCCGCAAGGGTCAGCTCGAAGCTGAAGCCGCTGCCGAAGATGTCCTTGCCCAGCAGGCCGTGGGCGCGTGCCTCGTCCATGGCCTTTGTGAGGCGTTCGATGGCGAGGGGGTATTCCGAGCGGACGTAGATGATGCCCTCCCGGGCCCCGATGGCGTAGGCGCCGATGAGCATCCCCTCCAGGATCATGTGGGGGTCGCTCTCCATCTCGTTGCGGTTCATGTAGGCGCCCGGATCGCCTTCGTCGGCGTTGCAGATGATGTATTTTTGGAGGCTCTTTTCCTTTTTGGTGAAGTTCCACTTCATCCCGGTGGGGAACCCGGCGCCGCCGCGGCCCCGCAGGCCCGAGGCGATGACCTCGTCGATGACCGCCTCCGGAGTCATTTGCGTGAGGGCCTTGTGAAGGGCGCGGTAACCTCCCACAGCGATGTATTCCTCGATGTCCTCCGGATTGGTGAGCCCTGCGTCACGCAGGACGATCTTTTTCTGGGGGGCGAAGTAGGGGATCTCCTCATACCGGGGGATGTCCTTGAAGCCGATGCCGAAGGTAAGTGGATCACCCACGAGGGGGTCCCACGTGTCAATCTGGCAGAGGGCCTTCTCGCGCGGCACGTCGCCGTCTGCGACGGCGTCGAGAATGGCCGCCGTGTCCTCCTCTGTGACCCGGTGGAGGATTACTAGGGGTTTTCCGGGGATCTGGATATTGACGAGGGGCTCTTCCCGGCAGTAGCCGATGCACCCCACCTTGGCGAGCCGGACGTCGAGCCCGCGTTCACGAATGGCCGCCTCGAGGGCGGTATATACTCGGTCTCCGCCCGCCGCGATGCCGCACGTGGCCAGTCCCACGGCGATCCGGGGTTTGTCGGGAAGAAGTTTTTGGCGTCCCTTTTTCTGCAGGGCCTTCAGGTCGTCAAGTTGCTTGATGATCGCGTTCCTCCCATCCGAATCGTTTCAAGATTGCTGGGATCCTGTTCGGTGTTACATAGCCGAAGATCTTGTTGTCCACCCGTAGGACGGGGGCCATACTGCACGCCCCGAAGCAGCGGGCGGAGGTAATGGTAAAGTGGTTGTCCTCGGTGGTCAGCAGAAACTTTCCGTCCTTGGTGGCCTCGTCCACCTCGACGTTGAGGAGCCGCTTGAGGGTATCCACCAGCTCCGGGGCGCCCTTCACGTGGCAGGCGGTGCCCATGCAGACGGTCACCACGTGCTCGCCGAGGGGGGCCAGCGTGAAGAAGGAGTAGAAGGTGGCGAGGCTGTAGAGCTCCGAAAGGGGCACCTCCAGCCTTGTCGCGAGATCCTTCAAGATGTTCTTGGGAAGGTACCCGAATTCCCGCTGCACCTGTTCCAGGATGCCGAGGATCTTCCCCTCGCGGGCCGGGTACCTTCCGACGATTTCGTTCAGCCGTGCCGCGTCCATCTATATCCCGAGGCCCTTGCGTTTTTTCTCGATGACCTCCTCCAGGATGTCGGCGGCTTTGACCGGATCGGGCTCGATGGCAAAGGCAGAGTTGATGAGCCCGTTGAGCCCGTCGGTGAGAAGATTGACCACGTTTGGGCTTCCGAAGACCTTCAACGGGACATCCAGCACGGTGAAGACACCAGACGCAACGAAGTAGGCCCCAATGGAGATGGCCTTCTGGGAATACCATTCGGGGGCCGCGCCGCCCAGGGGCAGGTCCTCGATTCCCACGTTCAGCTCCTTGGCGATGTTGGCGGCTAACATGAGGATGCGGGAACAGTCCACACAAGAACCCATGTGGAGGATGGGTGGGATTTTCAACGCCTCACAGACGGAACGAAGACCATCACCCGCCAGACTGGCCGCCTCGGGAAGCAATAAGCCGGCCTTGCCGCTGGCGATGGCGGCGCATCCCGTCTCCACCACCAGGATGTCACGCTTTATCAGTTCTTTGCCGAGGGTGATATGCCCGTAGTCCTGTTTGACTTTGGGGTTGTTGCAGCCCACGATGCCTACGGCGCCGCGGATCTTGCCAGCCACGATGGCGTCGATGAGGGGCTTGTAGGTGCCGCCGAGGGCGCCGCGAATGGCTTCTTCGGAAAAGCCCGCCATAAGTTTCATCGGCTTGTCAGGGATCTTGACCCGGTTCATATCCCGATTGGGATAGTTTTCGATGGCCAGCTTCACGATCTCCTTGGCCGTGTCGAGGGCGTTTTCTGGGTGAAATTCCAGATGGGTGGCCCCGGGGACCTTCGATTTTTCACTGGTGGAGACGATCTTGGTGTGGTAGCATTTGGCCGTGTCGGTGATGGAGGGAAAGATACACTGGTAGTCGATGACCATGACCTCCACGCTGCCCGTGGCGATGGCCAGCTCCTGATCAAGCATGTTGCCCGCGATGGGAATGCCATGTCGCATGAGGAGTTCATTGCCCGTGCAACACATGCCTACGAGGTTGATGCCCTTGGCGCCTTTTTCCTTGGCCAGTTTTTTAAGTTCCGCGTCGTCGACGGCGATGACGATCATCTCAGAGAGGATGGGATTGTGGCCGTGCAGGACGATATTGACCTCGTCCTTCTTCAGGACACCGAGGTTGACGAGGGCCGTGTTGGGGGTGGGTGTGCCGAAGAGGATATCGGAACCTTCCGTCGCCATCATGGAGCCGCCCCAACCGTCGGAGAGGGAGGTCCTCAGGGCATGGAGTAGAATGTTGACGTAGTCCGCCCCGACCCCCATGTGGATCCGGTGTAAGGCTTCGACGATCTCCCGGTCCACACTGCGGGGGACGATACCGAATTTCTTCCACATATCCTGGGTCTTCTGCGGGGCGCGTTTGACGAGCTGAATCTCGTTCTTGATGGTTCCAAATTCCTCCAGCATGGCCAGGGCCAGGTTTTTGGCGATGGTTTCTTTTCTTTCGCCCTTGGTCTCGATGCCATACTCGGCTGCCACGGTTTTCAGCTTATCCACGTCTTGGATCTTGTAGCCCTGGGATTTCCCTTCCGCTGTTTCTAACAGAACCTCGATCACCTCACGACCGTGATCCGAGTGGGCGGCCGCGCCCGCGGCCAAGTCGTCAAGCACGTTCCGTGCGGTGATCAAATCGTTGGTGGCACCGCAGACGCCGCGTTTCGGCTCGCCCCCGAAGGGATCGATCCGGCAGGGCCCCATGACGCAGCGGTTGCAGCAGATTCCCAACTGGCCGAAACCGCACTGGGGTTGTTGTTTTTCGAGACGATCCCATACTGTTTCAAGGCCATCTTCCATGGCCTTCTGGACGATTTCCTGGTCCGTTTTGTCCAGGGACCGTTTTTCAGATTCTTCTTTCAAGACTTTTGGATCGACGTACATGGCTACCCTCCTCCCCCTTCTGGGGATCTATTCCTGGAAAATTCCGATTTCCGTGATTTTCTTCATAATATCCCTGAAGGCCTGGATGTTCTCGGGGATTTCCGGAACCTCAGGTTCTCCGCCCGAAGGCGTGAGGATCTTGTAGGTGAAATCTTTCCGTGTGGTCCGGATGAGGTCGTTGATATCCCCAAATTCCAGTGCGCCGGTCTTACAGGCTTCCACACAGGCGGGGATTCTTCCCTCCTTCTGACGATCGATACAGTGGTCGCACTTCGTGTTCACGTTCCGATCGAGGGAGACCTGGTAGGTTTTTTCAAACTGAATGATGCCAAAGGGGCAGACCATGGCGCAGGCCCCGCAGGCGATACACTTGTTGTAATCCACGATGACGGAGTCGGTTTCCTGATCCCGGCTCAGGGCGCCGGTGGGGCAGACCTGGAGACACGGGGCGGGATCACAGTGACGGCACCGGTTGGGGAACGTCAGGAGACCAGGGCCCACCTCTACGTGAATCCGCGGTTTCGGGATCGGGTCTTCCGCGATCGCGCCGAAGAGGGTCTTGCTCTGGGAGTGCTCGATGGCGCACGCGATCTCGCAGTGGCGGCATCCGATGCACCTTTCTGGTTTGACCATGACGGTGTTCATCGTCTCACCTCCTTTTGTTGAAAATGGTGTTGGGGTAAAAAATCCCGCAATAGGTGTCGACTGTTTGGAGAGAATTATCAGGCGGGATCCTCTTATACACGCGTTTTGATCTCCGACGACAGAACTTTGTTACAAGGTTCGTTTGACCCTCGGGGTGGGGTCACGCCTCACTCCAAAGCAACACTATGATGACATAATGACCGAAAAAAGACAATAATGTTTTTATAAAAAGGCGTTCTGATTTGTGAATGGTTCTATTTGACAGTGGGGTGCTACTTGAGACCTAATATCTTGAGGAATTCCTTAGACTTGCCTCGGCTGACGGGGAGTTTTTCATCGATACCTTGCAGACTGACGTAGATAGCCCCGCCCTCTTTCAGTACCTTATTGATCCTCGTGAGATTGATAATATAGCTTCTATGGATCCTGAAGAAATATTTCCGAGGGAGCCGGTCGTAGAGCATTCCGAGAGAGAGCCCAGAGAAGAAATTGCCCGAGGCCGTGTGGACCCGGCTGTAAACGTTGTCTGCCTCGATGAAGACCACATCCTCCAGGTCGATGAGCTTTATTTCATTCTTCACGCCGATGGGGATCTTCAAAAGATGCATTGTTTTGTCCGAAATATGGGGAGTGATGTCATACAGCAAGGCGCAGAAAAGGGATTCTTCCAGGTTTTTGGAGAGGAGTGAAATAAGCTTTATAAAAAGATATTTGTAACGGTTATCTCGGGAAAGTATCTTAATGGAGAAAGGGATTTGACGTTTTGAGGTGTCGAGAAGCTCGAGCATGTGCGTGATTTTTTCAGCTGTTTCCCTTCCGTGGAGATCCATGAGGGAACCGTTTATGATCTGCGATGAGGTGAAATTTGAGAATAAAAGAAGAATGATTCGGTTGATGTGCCGGATTTTATAGTCTTTGTCAAAGATAACAATACCCGGTTCAAGGGTATTCAATAATGATACGAGGTCTTCCATGAATATTCCCTCCTTATTAAATGGGCGGGGGGATGTCAAGAGTAGGGGAGGCTCGAGGCAAAGGGCGAAGAGAGGGGAATCTTAGTAGAGGAACCCGATTGCGGCTCCTGTCATGCAGGTGGCGAGGGTTCCCCCGATGATGGATTTTATGCCCAGGTCCACCACCTCTCGCCGCCTTTCGGGTGCCATGGCGCCGATGCCCCCGATCATGATCCCCAGAGAGCCGAAGTTGGCGAAGCCGCACATGGCGTAAGTCAGGATCAATCGGGAGCGAAGGCAGAGCTGGCCGGGAGCAAGATGGGCAAGGTCGGTGTAGGCGATGAATTCGTTCAGGACCGTTTTGGTCCCCATCAGGGCACCCGCGGTCAGGGACTCATTCCATGGGATGCCCATGAGCCAAGTGATGGGGGCCATTACAAGCCCCACGATCCTTTGGAAGGTCAGAGGACTTCCACCGATTTTTGGGAAAAGGCCCAGGATCAGATTGAGCAGATAGACCAAGGCAACGAGGACAATAAGCATGGCGATAATGTTGAGGAGGAGTTCGAGGCCGGAGATCGTCCCCTTCGTGATGGCGTCCATCGCGCTACTGGCCTCTTGGGGCAGGTCAATCGTGTCGGTGGAAGGTGGCTCCAACTCCGGGATCATGAGTTTTGAGACCAGAATGGCAGCGGGGACACTGATGATCGAGGCCACAAGCAGATGTCCCATGATGCCCGGAATCACGTTTTTGAGGATGGAGGCGTAGAGTACCATGACGGTGCCCGCGATGGTGGCCATGCCTGAGACCATGATCGTGAAGAGCTCGCTTCTGGAGATCTTGTTCAGGTAGGGCCGGATGAATAGGGGAGATTCAACCATCCCGACAAAGATATTGGCGGCGGCTCCCAGGCCCTCGACCCCACCAACGCCCATGATTTTCCCCAACAGCCATGAAAAACCCCTCACCACGGCTGGGATTATACGCCAGTAGAATAAGAGAGAGGAAAGAGCGCTGATGACGAGGACGAGTGGCAGTCCTCTGAATGCCAGGATGTAGCTCGCACCGGGAAACTTTTCTTTGAAGGGAAGTGTGGCTCCGCCGAGATACCCAAAGACGAATGAAGTTCCCGCCCGGGTGGATTCTTCCAGGGCAGCCACGCCTCTCTGCAGCCATAGAAAAACGACCTGGGTTCCGGGCAGCTTGGTCAACAGTAGCGCGAGTAACAACTGCAACACCAGCCCAGAGAGAACGATCCTGAAATTTATCCGTTTCCTATTCTCGGAAAACAGCCACGCGATCAGACAGATAACTAAAAGTCCGGCAAAACTCTGCAGCTTTTCCACTTCGTTCTCCCTTCCTGTGCCGATGTGTCGGGTAACGGCAAAACACCCTAAACGTTGTCCTTTGATATCATTTTTCACGGGGGAGGTGAAGAAAGGAAGGGATCGTGAATCGCA
>JAOZMY010000017.1:8071-24297 GCA_029934085.1 bacterium
TGAAATCTGCCATTCTTTTAATTGGAAGTGGATAGGTCACTGGTGGGCCTCCTGGACTTCAAATCCAGTGGTCCCGTGAAGAACGGGACGGCGGGTTCGATTCCCGTACACTTCCGCCAACCTGTGTTTATTGAAAGGGGGAAACCATGATTGGTGGAATCGGCATCACGGAACTGGTCATCATCCTGGTGATCGTTATCATCATCTTCGGAGCCAAGCGACTCCCGGAGTTGGGAAGCGGCGTGGGTAAGGCCATCAAGAATTTCAAGAAGGCGACCACGGGCCAGGATGAAATCGATGTGACACCCAAAGTGGACAAAAAGGAGTCATCGGAGGAAAAGACCGGAGAGAAAGAATAATTCTTTTTATCCTTGAAATGCATTGGAAAACAAACCTTACCATAGCGCCCTCATCGGCGTGGGATCAAACATTGGGAATCGCGTGGAAATCTGCTGCGCGGCCATCGAGAGATTGCGGCAGCACTCTTCGATCGAAGACCTTGAAGTTTCCCCCTTTTTCGAAACGGATCCCGTTGGTGTGACGGATCAGCCTCCCTTCATCAACCTGGTCATAAGGATGAAAACCACTCTATCCCCTCACGAGCTTTTGAAATCCCTGAAAACCCTGGAAAAGGAACTGGGAAGGGTTTACCGTTATCGCTGGGGCCCTCGGGAGATCGACCTGGATATCCTCTTGTATGATGATGCCATCGTGGAGATGGATGACCTGAAGATTCCGCATCCAGAGATGCACAAACGGGCCTTTGTTCTCGTTCCGGCGTGCGAAATCAGCCCCGAATGGAAACATCCCCTTCTGAAAAAGACCTTGGCGCAACTTCTTGGCGAGCTTTCAAGGGAGGGTGTTTTACCTTATGGGGGATCGATTCCATGCGTTTGATCATCTATGCTATTTTAGGTTTTATCATTTACTACCTTATTAGAGGGTTTTCCAAGAGCGAACCTAAGAGGCCCCCAAACTCTTCTGTGCCTCCCACGGGAAACGGCAAGGAGTTGAAGAAAGACCCGGTGTGCGGAACCTATATTCCGGAAGACACCCCGTATCGCCTAAAGCACAAGGGGGTTCCCTGGTATTTTTGCAGTGAAGCGTGTATGAAAACCTTCCAGAAACAGATCGCGGAAGAGAAGGGTAAAAGTAAAGCTGAAAGCTGAAGGCTCAAGGCTAAAAATAGAAACATAAATTCAATTATTGTTGGAGGGAATCATGAAGTTTTTTATCGATACGGCAAATATCGACGAGATAAAGAAGGCCAGCAGTATGGGGCTCGTGGATGGCGTGACCACCAACCCAACCCTGGTATCCAAGGAAAACCGTCCCTTTTTAGAAGTCATCAAGGAGATCTGTGAGGTGGTAGACGGCCCCGTGAGTGTGGAGGCGGTGTCTATGACGGCGGGGGAACTGATCCCGGAGGCGCGGGATCTGGCGAAGATTCACCCTAACGTGGTGGTAAAGATCCCCATGACGATGGAAGGGATGGTGGCTGTGCGCCAGTTGGAGCACGAGGGGATCCGGACGAACGTAACCCTCGTTTTCTCTCCCAACCAGGCTTTGCTTGCCATGAAGGCGGGTGCTTCTTTCATCAGCCCCTTCGTGGGGCGTCTGGACGACGTGGCCCACGTTGGAATGGACATGGTGGCGGATAGTTTGGAGATTATCGAGAACTACGGCTTTGAGTCCCAGATCATCGTAGCCAGCATCCGTCATCCCCTGCACGTCCTGGAGGCTGCCCGGATGGGTGCCCATATCGCGACCATTCCTTTCAAGGTTATGGAACAGCTTGCCAAGCACCCCTTGACGGACGTGGGTATCGAGCGTTTTTTGAAAGACTGGGAGAAGGTTCCCAAATAGGCCCGTAGCTCGATGCCGGAGGCATAAAAAAAGAGGGGATGTTTATCCCCTCTTTTCTCTTTGACAGAGAACCGCTTATTTGACTTCCACGGTAATCTGTTTCGGCTTGGTTTCTTCCTTTTTCGGCATGACCAGCTTCAGGATACCGTCTTTATACGAGGCTTTGATCTTCTCCTGATCGATCGTGTTGGGAAGGGAGAAGCTCCGGCTGAATTTACCATACGCCCTTTCGATGCGATGGTAATTCTCCTTCTTGGTCTCCTGCTCGAACTTCCTTTCACCCCGAATGGTCAGGGTGTTATCCTCAACTTTGATGTCGATGTCTTTCTGATCGATCTCGGGAAGTTCCGCTTTCAGAACGATTTCGTTCTCCGTTTCGTAGATGTCAACGGGAGGAGACCAGAGACCAGCGGAGATATCCTCTTCGTCTCTTGAACGATTCCTCTGAAGAGTCTCATCGAAAAGACGGTTCATTCTTTCCTGAATGGCCAACAGATCCTGAAAAGGTTCCCATCTTACCAGTGCCATCTTTATCACCTCCGTTTACTTTTTTTCTTTTCTCTTTCCGCTCAAAAAAATAATCACGAATCTTTGAGTGTCAAGTATCGCGTTTTGGCGATACGGTCTCCCACGGGAGTATCTCGCCCGGGATATGGGGATGGCTGGCCTTGCGAAAGGATGGGTGGAATGTTAGAAAAAAAAAGATGTGCGATTTTAGGTTGTTTTTATCCGGATACCACAATTCATTGCAGAAAGGAGAAGGGATGAAGGGAGGTCGGTTTAACGGTCGTTGGGGTATTGCTATTTTCACGTTGTTTCTTCTGGCCTGTTTCTTGGTAGGGGTGGCCGGCGCGAAGGTGCCCCCGCCCGACAGGAAGGGAGACAGGATTCTCTTCGGGCGAGTCATTGTCGAGCAGTCGAGGTCCGGCTTTTCCCTGGTGGTGAAGCTGGGGAGCACCATCAAAAACGATGGGTATTCCAAGGAAGAGATTCTCAAGCACCTTCAGATAACGCCGCCGTTGGCTCTTCAAGTAACCCCACGTCCGGACGGTTTTCTCCTTTCCGGCCCTTTCTCGCCGGGCGAGAAATACACCCTGACACTCAGGAAAGGGATGAAAAGCCTCAGGGGCGCGATTCTGACGAGGCAGGTTTCCTCGTCCATTAAAATCCCCCAGCCCTCTCCCCATCTCTCCTTTCTGTTGAAAGGTCGCTATGTGGGGCGGAACGGCGATCTGAAGTTGCCGGTTCGCATAAGCCACGGGGAGAAGATCCTCTTGACCCTTTGTCATGTCCCTGATCGGAATCTTGCTCTTTGGGAAAAGGCCTACAAGTGGGAGAAGCGGGACCTGGAGGAGATTACACTGAAGGACGAGCCGGTTTCTCTGACTCCCGTGGGAGAGGGGATTTTCCTCCTCGATCTCGCCTCTTATCTTCCTCCGGATCGAGCGGGTCTCTATCGCGTGTTGTTGAAGGCCTGCCGGGGAGAGAAAAAGAGGCGTAGATGCAGCGCAGACGAGATGTTCCTCGTAGTGACCAATATGGGGCTGGTGGTCAAGACCACGAAAAAGCGAGTTTATGCCTGGGTGGTCGATCTCGAAAACGGGCGGCCCGTTCCCGGCGTGGTGGTGCGTGGGTATTCCATCCGAAACATAAAGCTGGGGGAAGGGGTGACCAGGGACGATGGCGCCTGTTCTTTCCCCTATAACCTCTCCGCCACGGGCCGTCCTTTCGTGGTGACGGCCACGAAGGGGAAGGACTATACCTATCTTCCCGTGGAGACCGCCCGGCTCCAGACCACCCTTTTCAAGGTGGGAGGAATCAACCGAGCAGATATGGCGTTCCTCGCCGCCTTTGTCTTGGAGAGGAATCTCTATCGGCCGGGTGAAACGCTCCATTATGCGGTCGCCTTGCGGGATCCTAAAACCTACCGGGGTGTTTCCGTGCCCGTCGTTGTCAGATTCCGGGATCCAAAGGACCGGGTCCTCATGAAGCAACGGGCACTCAGCGATTCATTCGGGCTGGCGGATTTTGCTTTGCCCATTCCGGGAGAGGCCCTGACGGGGACGTACCGCCTGGAGCTGGTCATGGGAGGAAAGGTGGTCAAGACCCAGCCTGTTCACGTGGAGGATTTTGTCCCGGAGCGTTTGAAGGTGCGCGTCGCCTCCTCAGAGGAACGTATCACGGATATGAAAAAGGTTTCGTTCAAGGTGGTGGCCCGATATCTTTTCGGAGCACCCGTAGCGGGTGAACCCTACCGCGCCTATTTACATCTCGAGAGAGTGCGGAAGGGATTCTATCAAGACTATCTGTTTGGGCCCGCGCGTGTGCCGGGTGAGGCGGTTAAATCTTTACCTTCCTGGAGGAAGACCGGAAAACTGAACGGGAAGGGAGAGGCGGATTTCCTGCCTGACGGGATGGTGTCTGTCGGAAAAGAGGGACCTTTGACCCTGAAGGTTTCGGTCGAGGTGAAGGAGGCGGGAAGCGAGCGGATAAGCCGGGGGAAAATCTCGGTCCCTCTTCGCCTGAGCCCTGTTTATCCGGGATTGAAACTGGCCTCTATGACCCCTTGCCAGAAGGCCGTCGTGGAAGGGATTTTGGTGAATGCGGATGGACATCCCGTGCGAGAGGACCTCGAACTGCGGTATCAACTCTATGAGGTGGAGACCCACTACGTTTTGACCTATTCCTCCAAGGGGCGACGCCGCTGGAACAGGACGGTGACACGGGTCCCCATTAGCGGAGAGCGGACCTTGAAGACAAGGGAGGGGAAATTTCGTGTCCCGGTGGAATTGAAGAAGTGCTGGATGGACTATCTGGTCGCCGTGTCAGATCCCTCGGGGGGTGGAAAGACGGAGCTGTTGATCCCCGGGTGGCAGGCGGGAAAGACGCGTCCTCCCACGCCGGAGATCCTGAGGATCACGCTGGACAAGAAGGAAGTGGCGCCGGGAGAGCCTGTGAAGGCGAGCGCCGTCTTACCGTTTCCGGGCCGCGTGCTCTGGACGCTGGAACTGGATGACGTGATCCGGTACCAATGGGGAGAGGTGAAGGATCGGACGGCGGTTTACTCCTTCAAGGCGCCGGATGGGGCCTCTACCTGCTACATATCGGCCTACCTTTACCAGACGAAACCCGGATACCTGGTGACCCGGGCGTTTGGTGTCAACCGCCTGCGGGTCGTGCCGTCGCAGGTCAGGGCGAGGGTTCAGATCAAGGCCCCGGAGAAGATCCGTCCGGGAGAGTCCTTCGATCTGAAGATACAGGGACCGCCGGGAGGAAAGGCATTGGTGGCAGTGGTAGACGAGGGGATCCTTCAGATCACCCGTGCCGCGGCTCCCGACCTCTACAATTTGCTATTGCGACCCTATCGTCTTTCCGTTGATACCTCGGAGGGATTGGGCTGGATTCTTCCCCGGTTTCAGTTCCTGCCCGGCGGGGGCGAAGAGGCGGCAAAGATGATGATGGCTCCCGTAAAGCCGATCCCGCGGTTTTTCCGCACTTTTTCTTATTGGAAGGTAGTTCCCCTCTCAGCGCAGGGAACGGCTTCGGTCCCGGTGACCGTGAAAAGATATCAGGGCGCCTTGAAGGTTATGGTCAGCGTGCTTGGGGAAGAGGAATTCGGTTCCGCTGCCGCCACTACGAAGGTGGCCTCCCAGATCGTGGTTCAGCCGACGCTACCGAGGCTCCTGCGAAGAAACGACACGGTCTACTTTCCCGTTTCTCTCGTCAACACGGTTTCGGAGGAGCTGACCGCGACCGTTCGGGTGAAGGTAGAAGATGAAACGATGGAAAAGCGGGTAACGCTGCCTCCCAAGGGAAGTCAGACCCTCACTTTCTCCCTGCCTCCCGCCCTCTTTTACGGGCTTCTCCCCGTGGAGATCGAGGCCGATTTTCCAAAGGGACGGTGGCGGGATACCTACCGGCTTCTGGTCCTGCCGGATCTCCCCAGAGACCTGGCTAATCACATGGTCACGGTGGAGGCGGGAAGCCCCCTTACACTCGATTCCTATTTCAAGGAATGGGCTTCTCAGGGCTTGGATGTAAAGGTGCTGGTTTCGTCCACTCCTCTTTTCGGGGGATTGACCCATGTGGAACGGCTTCTTCAGTATCCTTACGGATGCGTGGAGCAGACGGCGTCCACCCTCCTGACCCTCGTTCGCCTTCTCCCCTTCATGAAGTATGTGAGTGCCGGAGAGGGAGACCTCTCGAAACTGAAGGAGCGGATCCGATCCGGAATCCTGCGCCTCGTCAAGATACAGGACTACTCTGGAGGATTTCCGTTCTGGCCGGGCGGGGGAAAACCTCATGAGTGGGGAAGTGTCTATGCTACGTTTGCCTTACTTGAGGCGAAGGAAGCAGGATTCTACGTGCCGTCCGTCGTGCTCGACCGGGCCCTGCAGTTTCTGTGGGATGGGGAAGCGACTCCCTGGACCACGTTTGTCCTGGCTAAGTCGGGCAAATACCGTGTTCAGCCTTCCAGGCCTCCCAAAGGGAAGAGACTGGGCAAAGAAGCCCTCCTTCTCGCCGCGGGGACACTCTACTACACGGGGTATCCTGAGAAGGCGAAACGGGCCCTCGAACAGGCCGGCCGTGCGAGAGTCGCGCGAAAGAGGAAAACGGAGACCTTTTTCTCACCCCTTCGACTCAAGGCACTGGAACTCTATATGACCTATCTCATCACCCCGGACTCCAAGAAGAACGCCTTTTTCGCACGGGACCTGATGGCCCGCCTCCGACGCTATCCTTCCTGGCGTTACACCACCCAGGAGCTGGCCTGGTCTCTCGTGGCCATCGGGAGATATCTGCAATCTCTCAACGTCGGTCCGGTGAGGGCGGTGCTCCAATCGGGTGGCACCTCCCTGCCCGTCACATCGGCTACCGCGGGGGTTCTGTCCTGGGATGTGCGGGGGAAAGATATCCAATCCCTTTCCCTGAAGGTCTCGAGCCCGAAAAAGGCCTGGGCCACCCTTACGATTCACGGCTACCGGACTGAAGGGTTCAAACCGGTTAGCAACAAGGGAATCGTGATCTCCACGCGCCTCCTGAAAAAGGATGGCAAAGCCCCCGATGAGGTCAAGGCGGGGGATTTGCTGGTTCTCGACGTAATTTTGAAGAATACGCGGAAGGAGATCCTGCAGCGCCTGGCGGTGAGGGTTCCCATGGTGGCAGGCCTGGAGGTTGTAAACGAACGGCTGTTCGGCAAGGCCTTTGCCGCCAAGCGGAAGGGAGTCTTCAATCCACGTTACGTGGATGTAAGGGACGACGAGGTGAGGTTCTTTGGGGATCTCCCTCGAGGTGAGAACCACTATTTCCTTCTGGTTCGAGCTACCTTCCGTTACGCCGGGACCATGCCACCGCCCCGGGCGGAGGTGATGTATCGCCCCTGGATCTATGGAATCGGGAAGCCGGTTGAACTGCGGGTGAAATGAGCCGAAAGAGAGGAAAGGTCTTCATCGCCATTGCCGGGATGATTCTACTGTCCTGGATGGTCTTCCTCTTCATGAATGGGCCGTCTCTCCCGAGGGATTTCGGAACGGCGGTGCATTTTACCGATGGGAGCCTTATGCGGGTATATCTCACCCGGGATGGACAGCGACGTTACTGGTTCCCCTTGAAAAGGATGGATTTCCTCCTGGTGAAGGCAGCGATTTGTTACGAGGACCGGCGTTTCTTCTATCATCCCGGTGTGGACCCCGTGGCCGTCGCGCGGGCGCTGTGGCAGAATATCTCCGCGGGACGGGTTGTCTCCGGGGGGTCAACGATCACGCTGCAACTGGTCCGCCTACTGAAGCCTGGCCCTCGGACCCTCTGGAGGAAGATCGAAGAGGCCTTATGGGCCCTGCAATTGGAGACCCGGCTCGGGAAGCGGCGGATTCTGGAGTATTATCTCAACCTGGCTCCCTACGGGGGGAACGTGGAGGGCGTCGCGGCCGCCAGCCTTTACTACTGGGGACGGTTGCCCACGCGTTTGACCCCTGCGGAGGTGGCCTTTCTCGTGAGCCTTCCCCAAGCGCCGGTTCGGGGGAAGAAGAGGAGTATCGAGGCGAGAAACCGGGTCCTTCGGAGGATGGTGCATGCCGGGCTCATTTCTCGCCGGGAGGAGAAGAAGGCCCTGCGGACGGCGCTTCCGAGGACGATACATCCCTTTCCTTTCCTGGCGCCTCATGCCGCCGATGTCGTCCGGGCTTCGCACCCCGGATACTCTCATATTGTTTCCACGCTCGATCCCCTGATACAGTCGTCCATCGAGACGGTAGCGGAGCGGCACAGGGAACGGATCCTAACCATCGGGGCCACGCAGACCTCTGTTGTCGTGATCGATAATGCCACGAGGGGGATAAGGGCCCTGGTGGGAAGCTTCGGTTTCTGGGATACGGCCGGGCAAGGGCAGGTAATAGGATTTCAGGCCCCCCGCTCGCCCGGGTCGGCCCTCAAACCGTTTCTCTATGCCCTTGCCTTGCAAAAGGGTTTTATCACGCCTGTCACCCGCTTGGAGGACCGTCCCCGTGCCTTCGAAAGTTTCCGCCCCGTTAATTTCGCGCCAAGGTTTAGGGGGATGGTGCCGGCAAAGACTGCTCTGGCCTTATCCTTGAACCTTCCTTTCGTTAATCTTCTCCGGGAGGTGGGGAAAGAGACGTTTCTGTCCTTCCTGGGAGAGGCGGGGTTCTCATGGAAGCGGGATCCGGGGCTGACGGCCATCACCGGCGGTGTAGAGATAACCCTCTTTGACTTGACAAACCTCTACGCAAGCCTGGTGCGCCAAGGGCGTTTCGGCCGCCCTCGTGTCGTCAAGGGTGAACCACTAAAGGAGAGACCGTGGATCCTGCCGGGCGCGGCCTATTTGACCGTTGAGGCCCTGAAAAGCCGAGCACATGGGGTATCATGGAAGGGGTTCGACCTGGCGTGGAAGACGGGGACCTCATTTGGCCAGCGGGACGCATGGGCGGTGGGGGTAAGTCCAGCGTATACGGTCGGCGTCTGGGTGGGGCGGTTCGACGGTCGGGGTGTGATGGGGCTGACGGGTGCCGAGGCGGCCCTTCCTGTCCTGTTGGATGTGATGCGGGTGCTTGGTTCCAAACCCGCGAGGTTTTCTACGCCCCGGGAGGGGCTCGTCTGGGTCAAGGTCTGTCCCGACAGTGGATTGCCAGCGGGGCCTTATTGCCCGGATACGGTCATGACACCATTTCCGAGGGGAGTTGCCCTGCCGCGCCGCTGCGGTTGGCATCGCCCTTTCCTTGTGGAACGGGGGAGTGGTTACCGTGCCTGTCCCTGGAAGGTCTATCGTCCCGGAGAGTTGATCCGCAAGGTCTTTCTCGTCCTTCCTGGACATGCGCCACCACCCTTTTCTCCCCAATGCCGGGTGGAAGAGGAGGGAGGGGAGGTTCGGATCCTGTCTCCCGTGGCTGCGACGCTCTATCTCCTTTCAAGGCAGGGTCCCTACAGCCGGGGACTTCCTTTGAGGGGGGTCAGCAGCAGACCGGGTGAAACCCTCTATTGGTTTGTCAATGGAAAACTGGTTGCAAAGAGCATAAGTGATGCAACCCTCTTCATCACCCCTCCCGCGGGGCGGGTAGAGATCCGGGTCGTGGATGAGATGGGGCATTGGAGCCGGGTGGTGAGCTGGGTCGATTACGCGGCGGGTTGAAAAAGGCAAAAGGTGAAGGGTAAAAGGTTAAAGGGAGTTTAGGGAACAACTGAATCGGTTAAATCCGACCAAGCCAACCAAATAAACTGAATAAACTCGAACTTGAGTGATTACTGCGTTTGTGCCTTTTGTAGGGCGATGTGGGCGGCGCCGATAGCCCCTACGGTCTGGGGTTCTTCAGGGATGAGGAGCGACAAGCCTAACTTCTCCTCAATGGCCCGGACAACCCCGATGTTCTTCGCGACACCACCTGTCATGACCACATCCTTTTCCACGCCGATACGCTCCAACAGCCCAACAGTCCGGTCTGCAATGGCCTTGTGAATTCCTCTCAAGATGTCGTTGACCGCCTTTCCCTGAGATTGGAGGGAAATAACCTCTGACTCGGCGAAGACGGTGCAGACGCTGCTGATCTGGAGATCTTCCTCGAATTCAAGGGAACGCTGGCCCATCTCCTCCAAACTGACGCCCAGGGCGTTGGCCATGACCTCGAGAAACCTCCCCGTGCCCGCGGCGCATTTGTCGTTCATGTCGAATTCGGAAACGATTCCCCGTTCGTTGACCCGGATGACCTTGGTGTCCTGTCCACCGATGTCGATGATAGTTCGGCAGGACGGATAGAGGCTGAATGCCCCCCGGGCGATGCAGGTGATTTCCGTGACCCGGCTATTGGCGCGGGGGGAGATCTCCCTTCCGCATCCCGTGGCTACGATATAGGAGAGGTCGTCGAGAGAGAGATTGGCCTCCCTGAGTGCTACTTCGAGGGCTTCTTCCGAGGCCTTTGCGCTACATCCTCCCATCAAAACGACGGATTGTGCGATGACGTTTCCCTTGTCATCGACCAAAGCTGCTTCCGCGGACAGAGATCCCGCGTCAACCCCCGCAACAATCATACTCGGCTTCCTGTTTAGAGGTTATTTTTCCTTCCAGACCGGCTTGCGCTTTTCGAGAAAGGCGTTGAGTCCTTCCTTGGCGTCTTCCGTCTCCATGAGGGCATACTTGTAGATGACCTCGGAGGCGGCCAGCCCCTTTTCGAAAGGCACTTCCAGGCCACTGACGATGGCCTTTTTCGTCCACCTGAGGGCCACGGAACTCTTCTTGGTGAGCTCCTCAAGGAAGGCCTTCAGTCCCTCTTCGTATTCATCGTCCGGGAACACCTGATTGACGAGGCCATAATCGCAGGCCGTTTTTGCGTCGATCGTTTTCCCCGTAAGGATGAGCTCATACGCCCGTTTCAGCCCCATGATCTTGGAGAACCAAGCCACAGCCATGGAGGGATAGACGCCCAGGACGATCTCAGGCTGTCCAAACTTGGAATGCTCAGAGGCCACGACCATATCGCAGAAAGAGGCGACTTCACACCCACCGCCCAGGGCCACACCGTTGACCGCCGCGACCGTGGGGATCTCGAAGGTGATCAGGGTCCGGAAAATCTGATGAAAAACCTCGATCATCTCATCCATCTTTTCCGGCGTATGATCCTTTACGTCCACTCCGGCGCAGAAGGCCTTGGAACCCGCGGCAGTGATGACGAGGGCGCTGAGCCCCTCCATCTTCTTCGCTTCCGCCAGGGCCGCGTTCACTTCCTTCATGGTGGGGATATCGAGGACGTTGTAGGGCGGGCGATTAAGGGTCAGTGTCGCGACCTTTCCGTCCCTTTCGAAAGTGATGAATTCATATCCCATGGGTGCCTCCCGAGCTTATTCGATGATGGCAATCACCTTGTCAGCTTCGACTTCATCACCTGGATTGACAAGAACTTCCTTGACGGTTCCGGACGCAGGAGAAGGAACCGGCATTTCCATTTTCATGGCTTCAAGAATAACGATAGGATCGTTTTCGTTGATGCTGTCACCGGGTTTGACTTCCACGCTCACAATCTTTCCAACCATTGGAACCATAACTTCTGTTGCCATAGTGTAATCCTCCTAAAAGATTTCGTTGCCTGTTTTTAGCAAAGGGGTATGTTGCTGTCAAGTATTTTAAAGAAACCTTACTGCGAGGCTTCAGAAATGGACTTAAGAGTGCTTTTCAGCCATATCAACAGCTTCAAACAAAGTTCGTCAGAGGCGGCGTTGAGGGCGAGGGCAGCCCCTTCTGCGTTCACGGCGGGAGTCGGTTTTTTAATGACAAATTTTTTGGTGGAGATAATGTTTCGTGTTTTGCCGTCGATAAGCTGGTACATGATCGAGATAACGCCAGTCGAGCTTTCCCCATCTGGTGAGAGATGTTGTGTGAAGTCGATCAGAGTCGTGTCGAGTTAAAGATTCCCAAGCGCTCCGGTTGCCCTGTAGGTGACCCCTTTGAAGAGCCCCGAATTGCTGATGGCATCGAGCATCTTGACCATGAGCATGTGAGTAGGGGCAAATTCCCATCGGCTTAAGAGATAGGGCCCGAGTGTGACATCCGAGCTTCTGTATAAGATTTTCTGCGTTCTAAATGGTAAGGCGCCCAATACGGGAGAGAGAATCAGGATATAAGGGTAAGGTTTGGAGACGAGTTTTTCAGGAATTTTGACGTTCGAGGCAATGACATAAGTTCTAATCGTAACGGGTTTAGGCCGAAAATTACAGCCGGTTACAACCAGCGCCGTGAGGACCAAGCAGAGAGTAATGGGGATCAGTTTTTTTATCATCTTTTGTTCACTCCTTCCCCCGGGCCGGGAACGGGTGTTGAGGATTTGAAGAAGAAATCGCTGGGACTGTTTTCTATGACGTCCAGGAGGTTATTGACCCTGACGGTCGTGTCTTCAAGCTGATCGACCAGCCGGTTGAAGTTGTCCAAGGTCCCCTGGGCCAAGCCCTTTAGATTGTAATCTCCACGGAGAATGCTTTTGTGGATCAGCTCGGTTATCTTCTCCGCGTTACCGGCGACCTTGTCGAGCCTTTCAATCAGATGTTTTACTCTTGGCGGGATATCCTTGTTCTCGACCACAAAATTATCCACGTGGGTTAGAACGTTACTGAGCCTCGCGGAGGCGGTGTTGAGGTTTTTAAGGAGCATTTGGACGTTCTGGGCATTTTCTTCATCAAAAAAATTGTTTTTGAGATTGGCGGTAGCGACTTGCATATTTTCAAGGATTTTACTAATGTTTTTCACGTTTTTATCGCTGAGGATTTCCCCGATCTTTTTCGAGATGTTGGATATCTGGTAGCTCAGATCTTCGACCGAAAGACCGAGGCGCGCCAGCATGGAGGGTTTGTAAGGAATGGTGGGGATCTCGCCGGGTTTTTGTTTTAGAAGCGGTGCCTGTTTATTCCCTCCAGCTATTTCTATGTAAGAGAGACCCGTAATGCCGATACTCTTCTGGGTGGCCCACATGCCCTTACGAATGGGAACTCCCTTGGGAACCCGAATTAAGACCCGGACCACTTCGGGATCATCTGGATCTACACTGATCTTGTCGACCTTGCCAATGTTAACTCCCATATATTTGACGGGTGAGTCCTTTTGTAGCCCGGAGACGGATTCCTTGAACTTGATGAGATAATAGTCATACTCCTTTTTTTCCGTGAGCTTCCCCATCCACAGGATGGCGAGGAGCAGCGCTATAGTGAAAATGACAATGAACACGCCGGCGACGACGTAACTGCCTTTACTTTCCATGTTTCCTCCGAATCATTGCACGATTACCTCCAAAAAACTGGCGGATGAAGGGGTGATCGACTTGAACGACCTCATCGATGCTTCCCTCCGCCACGACTTTTTTATCTCCCAGAACGGCCATGCGATCGACGACCGTAAAGATGGAATCGATATCATGAGTGACCATCACAATCGTGAGTCCCAGCAAATTTTTGAGCTGGACGATCAGGTTGTCGAACTGCTCCGCGCTGATGGGGTCCAGACCAGAGGTCGGCTCATCCAAAAAGAGGAGCTTGGGGTCCATGGCCAAGGCCCGGGCGAGAGCTGCCCGTTTGACCATACCGCCACTGAGCTCCGAGGGGTAGAGAGGGGCCACCTTCAAGTCCAGCCCCACCATCTCCAGTTTCGTCGCGATAATGTCCTCGATGAGGGAGTCGGAGATATGGGTGTATTCCTTCAATTTGACGGCGATGTTTTCGGCGATGGTTAGAGAGGTGAAGAGAGCGCCGAATTGAAAGAGGACTCCCCAGTGGTTTCTGAGTTTCTGTCGTTCCTCATGACGCGCGGAATAGAGGTCGTGACCCAAGACAGTAACCTTCCCGGCCGTGGGCTCATGAAGCATGATGATCTCCCGGAGGATGGTCGTCTTCCCAGAGCCGCTTCCTCCGAGGATCCCGTAGATTTCTCCCTCATAGATGGTGAGATTGACACCGTCATGAACGGTATGCTCACCGAATTGAGTCACGAGGTTTTCAATTTTGATAAGAGCCTTTTTCAAATTCCCAACTCCGTGAAGATGATGGAAAAGACCGCGTCGATGATGATGACCATGAAGATGGAATTGACCACGCTGATGGTGGTTTGTCTCCCGATACTTTCCGTGTCACGGGTGACCTGAAGCCCCCGAAAACACCCGATGGCGGCGATGGTGGCCGCGAAGAAAGGGCCCTTGATGAGGCCTGCGTAGAAATGTCTCATTGCAAAGCTGCTATGGAGCCGATCGACAAAGGAAGTAAAGGTAACTCCCAGTTGAAATTTTGCTACCAACATTCCCCCAAAGATCCCCATAATGTCGCCGAAGAAGATGAGTAGTGGCAGAACGATGATAAGGGCTAAGCTGCGGGGGACGATGAGAAAACGGAAGATGTCGAATCCCATGACCGACATGGCATCCAGCTCTTCCGTGATCTTCATGGCGCCCAACTGGGCGGTATAGGCGGATCCGCTTCGGCCCGCCACCACGATGGAAGTGAGGATAGGTGACAGTTCCCGCGCGATGGCGATACTCACGATCTCCACAATGAAGATATTGGCCCCGTATTGCTGGAGCTGCACGGCGCTCTGGAAGGCGATGACCACGCCGATGAGAAAAGTGGTAATGCCGATGATGGGGAGGGCGGTGACTCCCGCTTTTTTTATGAGATTGGAAATTTCTTTGAATCGGAAGGAAAAATGCAGGAGGTCTCTCAGGAAGGCCGCGTAGGTTCTCCCGATGAAATCGAAAAAGAGAAGCATGCTTTCAATACCATTATAAAAATGGCGTCCGATGTTTTCAAAGAAGGCTACGAAAGGATGCCTGGATCGGGTTTTTGGAAGTGTTTCGGCCTTTTTGTGTTCCTTGATGAGCTTAAACATCTTGAGGAACTCGTTGTTGGCTCTAACACCGCGCACTACGATGTCCCTCTCTCGAACAGCCTTTTTCCTGAGGGTCTCTCGTTTTTCCATGAAAAAAAGCATTCCTGCCGTGTCAATCAGGGTGATTCCTGAAACGTCCAGGATGATTTTATGAGAGGGATGTTTTATCTCATGGATATATTTCAGTTTTTTTTCTATCTCAGGGATGTTTTGGAGGGTCCATTCCCCAGAAAGAAAGAAGACATTCCCTTCTTGGGTGGTGGAAAAATTAATAAATTCCTGGATATGAGAGGGCTTCAATTTCATTTGATATCCATTTCCGTTATAGATAAACACATTTTGTCGAAGACTTCAAGGCAGGCGAAGTGCTTAGAAGGGGTGTGTGTTGTGTTTGTAAAAATCAGTAATGAGTATTTTTTTAAAATTATCAGACAATACAAAAGATTGTTGACATTTTTATTTGTCATGGTATATACATAAGTTGATAGGGAGAAACAATGAAGAAAATCAAGAAATTTATTTTCCTTGTCGGGCTGTTTATTATCCTTTTTGGCATGTTCGTCTATTTTGGCGGCGGGACCGCCGTCAAGTTTCTGGGCAATGAGGTGGTTATCGCAGGAGAGTACATGGAGGACCTCGAGGCCCAGATGAAAGATTATATTCAGGGTAAGATCAACCGCCTCCAGAAAGCGAAAAAGGGACTTTTGAGCTCAGAGCCTGAGAAAAAGTAAATTGAGAATCAATAAGTTACGTTAAATCCTTCCACCTCCGGTGGTGAGGGAAGGGATTCTACCTTCACATCGGTGACTACCGCGCCGGGTGGTCCCTCATGACACCAGGCGATAAAGGTATCCACCGCCGAGGGAGGGCCGATGGCAATAGCTTCCACCTTCCCATTGGGCAGGTTTTTGACCCAGCCCCTGAGGTTGAGCCGGGTTGCGATCTTTTGAGCGGTGTACCGGTAGAAAACCCCTTGGACCTTCCCTGAGATTAGGAGATGAACTGCCTTTTCCATCTCAATGTCTTCTCCTCCCATGTCTGTGACGTCCCCCGCGTCGGCGGGGGTAGCCGCTATCGAAAGGAATGACCGTCGAGCGAGCAAAAACTCCCCTTGGTGGATAAGGGGAAAGAGATGGTGTCATCATAGTAATAGCGCCTTTGGGACAGGCCTCCACGCAAGCGCCGCAAGCCCTGCAGAGTCCTTCCTGAACGAATACCTCTTTTCCTATCATGTAGATGGCTTGGGTGGGGCAAATTTCTGCGCACTTTCCACATCCCACACACTTCGATTTATCGATGGTGATCACGATCCGCCCCCCTTTTTGACGATCATGGTGCCCTCTTTGACCCCCACATGACGCGCGATGATGGCGCACTTGGCCCGGAAGAGGAAGAAAACCCGTTCATCCGCGTCGTCGCTGAGGCCTTCGTAATTACCTTGTCCTTTAGAAAGAATGATATCCGCATCGTTGTAAACGTCAAGAAAATTCTGATTCGC
>JAOZMY010000017.1:24397-29721 GCA_029934085.1 bacterium
CCGATGATGGCAAGCTTGATGGCGGTTTTGATGGGCACGTCGCTTTCCTCGACGAGGGCTTTGAAAAAGGGGTAGAGCGAAAGGGCGTGTTGATTCGTTTCGTGTCGGACAGGGGCGTATGGATCGGGAACACCTGTTTTTTCCCCCACGAGGGGGTAGATAATCTCCGCCATTTCGACGGGTTTCATTCCCGGCCGGAAGGTCGCGATCTTTTTACACGATTCAATAAGGATTTCCCACCGAAGGGATTCGTCATCGGTGGCAAGATCCGTAGCGCGAAGGGCCTGAAGAGCGAAGCAGGGCACGCATTCAGGGTAGACTTTCATCGAATTATTCGACGGGGGTCATGGGAAGTGAGCCGATTATCTCATCAACGGTCGGGACGTCCTTCAGGAAGGTCAGAATTCCCTTGGACTCCAAGGACTGCCGGGATTTTTTACCCATGGCCTTTGCGGCGTAGATTTGGCAATCGGAAAGGAGTTCATGGATCTCCCCGGGATGGGCGTGATCACCTCTCTCTGCGATGGGGTTTTTTCTCAATTCACTTTTAATCCAGCGGTTTCCATCAAATTCACAGATGAGATAATAGGGGGATTGTCCAAAGTGATCTTCCCAAAGAGATTTCCCATCGGCAGTCGCTATGGCGGCTTTCAATCTTTACCTCCCGTTTTTGTTAGAGTTACCCTTTCCGAATCCCGTTACCACATAAGTGCCCCCGGCATGGGGGTCCCGAGTCAGCTCAATGATACCGAACTTCTCTGCGTCCAGGAGAAAATCACCGAAGGAGGAATATCCGTAAACCCCTTCGTCGAAAGAGGGTTCCTTTCGTTTCATCGTATCCTTGATCATGGAGGAGTAGAGGATCTCCTTATTCTCGCGGATGAGGGCCTGAACCGTCGAAACAAGAAGCTCGAAGGCCGGCCTTTTCTCCTTGGGAACCTTGTTCAGGGCAGGGGGCGTTCCGAGAGTCGGCCGTAGCAGGTCGTCATAGAAGATAAATTCGTCACAGTTCCCCACCAGGAGGTTCGAGGTGGAGTTTTTCAGGCCCATTCCAATGACCGATTTGTTATTTTCCCGTAGCTTGGAGACCAGGGGGGAGAAGTCGGAATCGCCCGAGAAGATGACAAAGGTGTCCAAATGCTCCTTGGCGTAGCAGAGGTCGAGGGCGTCCACCACCATGCGGATGTCCGCGCTGTTTTTCCCTGTCATCTGCCGTTTGGGAATTTCGATGAGCTCGATGGCCGCCTCGTGAAGCTCTTTTTTGTAGTCGGGATACTGATCCCAGTCGGCGTAGGCCTTTTTCACAATGATTTTTCCTTTTTCCAGAAGCCTTTCCAGGACGAGCCGGATGTCGAACTTCTTCTTTTTTGCGTCCTTTCTCAGCCCCAATGCGATATTGTCAAAATCGATAAAGAGGGCTAAGTTTTTTTCTTCCTCGTTTGATTGGCTATACATCGTTTTTGATATCTCCTTATATCCTTTATTAGTTTGTTCCTTTTTTTGACTTTCACCTTTATCATACGTGAATTTCCCATGGGGTCAAGGGTAAAAGATGAAACGTAAATTGTTAGGCGTTTTTCTCAGAGACCAGAATGCGGTAGAGTAACGATAAATGCCCGCGTATTCTGCCTCGTGCCAAGGACAGCGGTGCCTTGAATACTTGTCTGATCATGATGTATGATGTTTGGCGCGGTAAAGGAAAGGCGACGGGATACAATGAAAACAATGTCGGCATCCAGTCAGAAATTACTTAAGGGTATTCACATTATTGTAGCTGGTTTGTGGCTCTCTTGCGTGCTCTTGCTGGCACTGATGCCGCTTGTAACAAAGAGTGTATCCTCAGGTGATGAACTGTTTATGTATAACTATATCTATTACTTTGTTGACATGTATGTCCTTACACCGGCAGCGATGGCCACTCTGCTCACGGGTTTGGTGTTTTCGCTTTTTACCAAGTGGGGATTCATCCGGCATGGATGGATTGTGTACAAATGGATTGTTACCTTAGCCATAATTATTTCTGGCACATTCTATCTGGGCCCTACGGTAACAAGGCTCCTTGAGATTTCTGACACAAATAGAATCGCGGCATTGCAAAACCCATTCTACAACCATGGCGTTGTTGTTGGTCTGTGGGCAAGTCGTATCAACTCGTTGCTGTTGCTTATTGCTGTTTTTGTGTCTGTCTATAAGCCATGGAAGAATATTGGGCGAAAGGGTACGCACACTTAATCTTCAGCCTGAAGTTGGTATCACAAAATGACTGGTGGCGATGGAATGGGCAATAGCATCGGAAGGGTATGGGATGAACGGTTTCTTGATTCTATCGCTGTTTTGTTTAGGGATGGCTGTTTACGCGCTATTCACCGGAACCTTGATCATGAGGGGAAGATACAATAGAGTAGAGAGACCGATATGGTTTTGGTTCGGTACGATATTTTATGCGGCTGCTGGTGTCGTCTCCATGGTGCTGTTCTTGATTATTTTGAACAGATCCTGATCTTGTAATTCCTTCGTTCCAACTGGTTCCCCGTGGGAATGCCAACATCCATATCGATGTTCCTTCCAAAATCGTAGGGCATGTCACCGAGAGGTTGAAAAGGGGTTTCAAGAAATTCTTTCTCTCCCCCTTGACAAAAGGGAATAAGTTGGTATGTTAGTTATTGATAACTAACATAGGAGAAAAAATTATGACCCGTAAAGAACAGATTATTCAAACATGCATGGAGATTTTTTCAGAGAACGGGATCCAGGGACTGACCATGAAGGCCATCGCCGATCGGGTTCATATCACGGAGCCGGCCATCTATCGGCATTTCCGGAACAAGGAGGCCGTGCTCGTTGCCATGATTACCCAGATTCGGGAGGAGCTTTTCAGACGTGTGGATGAGATTATTCGACGTCCTTTGGCATCGATTGAGAAGCTTTATCGTATCTTTGGTCACCATCTTTTTTATTTGAAGGAGAAACGGGGGATTACCGTTGCCCTTCTTTCGGAATCCTTCTTTTACAGTTATCCAGAAGCCCGACGCCACATGCTGTTTCTGCTGAACGACTACCATGAGAGGATTCGTGAGATCATTGCTGTGGGTATTGAGAAAGGAGAGATATCGCGTAACATTCATCCCGAAGCTGCTTCCATTCTTTTTCTTGGCGCGCTGCAGCATTTATTGACAATTTTCAGATTGACGGATGACGAGAGAGAAGTTGATCTCGCATCGGAAGGAGTGTTCAGCCTGTTGAAAACCACCATGGAAGGGGGGAATGAGGCATGAAAAAGTGGATCAGACTTTTGGGGGCGTTTTTGTTTTTCTTTTGTCTTACGCCACTAAGTTGGTCGGCTGGGCAAATTACTTTGAAAGAGGCCATTGAAGAAACCCTCCATAACAACCCTTCTGTCAGGGCTTACGAAGAACGGGTTGCAAGGGCGAACCTAAACATCAAGATTGCGAAGACGTACTACTGGGGGGAGCTAATGGGAAACGCCGGGGTTCATCGGTCGGAGGACAGGTTGATGGTATCCCCCATGACGCCACACCAGATGCGGGAGGGGATCGAATTCGAGAAGACGCGCTTTGGCTACGGCGTGGCGTATAAGCTGCCCATTTATCTTGGCGGAAAGATTCCGCTGTCGGTCGACATCTCTCGGCTCTCTGAGGCGTCTGCGGGGCTGGCCTTAAAACGTCTTCGGTCCGTGATCCGGCACCGGGTAACGGAGCTTTATCACAACATCCTTTCCCTCGAGGGGGAAGAGAAGGCGGTGGATGAGAACATCAGGGCGCTGAAGGTTTTGTTGGAACACACTGAGCTTGCCATTCGTCATGGGAAAAAGCCACCGATTGACCGGTACAAAATTGATTATTCTCTCAAACGTTGGCAGGCCATCAAGGACAAGATTGTCAATCAGAGAGTTTCCATGATCGTGGCCCTTCAGACCTTGATGGGTAGAGGAGTCGTGGATTCAAATATGTCTCTAACGCCAGTTGAAATACCAAAAAAGCTTCGACCACTTCAGCAGGATATCCAGAAATTGTACACCCTTGCTCTGGAAAGACGCTCTGACCTTCAGGCGGCTATGAAAAAAGTTGAAATTGCAAAAAAAAAGGTGGGACTGGCCCACGCGGAGCGGATGCCGTCCATCTTTGCCGTGGGGAGTTTCCAGACCTATGATGCCCCTCATGTCTCTTTTGAGGAGGAATGGGATGCTTCCCTTCAGCTGAGGATTCCGCTTTTTGATGCTGGCCGACGCAAGATGAAGGTGGAGGCGGCCAAGGTAGGGGTGTTGGAAGAGAGGATGCATGTTTTTGAGCTTCAACAGGCGATTATCAAAGAGGTCGGGGACGCCATTGCTAAGGTTAGGACGACGGAGTCACTCGTGGAGAGTTATGAATCCCGGGTCCAGTTAGAGAAGGAGGTGGACCGGGTGGAGACCCTGAAATACGAAAAAGGGGCTGGTGATATCGATGACATGCTTCGGGCAAAGGCGGAGTTGGCATATTCTAAAAGCAAATGGGTGGAAAGCATGTTTCAATGGTTGAACGCCAGGTCTTATCTCAGCTTGGTGATCGAGGAGGATGTGAAATGAAACGTTTGATAAAGATCGTTATTTTTCTGGTCATTGCCGCGTTGGTAGTGATGGGTGGACGGAAACTGGTCATGAAACGCCGGGCCGAGCTTCAAAAGGAAAAGGCTGTGGCCCATTATCCCTTGCCGGTGCGGGCAGCAAAGGTAAAAAAGGGTTCATTTGTGCGGGAGGTTCGCTATCTTGGCAAGATCGATTCCAATGGCGTGATGGTTCTGAAGGCCCGGATCAGCGGTCAGGTGATGAAGCGATTTCACCTTGAAGGAGAACCCGTGAAAAAGGGGGAACTCCTCGTCGCCTTGGACAGTGAACATAACGGAACCGTTCGGGAGTTGAAGTCGCAGATCGCGGTGCTGAAGGCAAAGATCGCCTCCCTGAAGATTCAAGAGAAGAACCTCGCCGCGATCTTTAAGCGTGATACTATTCTTTATAAAAATGGTGCCATCTCTGAAGAGGCCTGGGAGTTGAGCGAGAATAAGTTGTCTGCCGTCAGAGGGCAGATCTCTGCCCTTGAGAGTGAGATAACCAGTATCCTGACGAAGTTGACTTATACGAAGATCGTGAGCCCTTCCGACGGGGTTCTTTCAAGATATTATGTCAAAAAGGGAGATGTCCTGTTCCCCGGCCAGCCGGTTTGCCAGATTGTGACAAAGGGGTCTTTCAAGGTTAAGATAGAGGTGACGCCGGAGGACCTGGTTCACATAACCGTCGGAACCCCGGTCACGATCGGAAAGCTGTCCTT
>JAOZMY010000017.1:29821-34787 GCA_029934085.1 bacterium
ATCGGGGATGTTCATTCGGCCCTGTCTTCCAAGAACTTGAGAGAAGGACTGCCCGTTGTGTGTGCGCATGAGAGCCGCTTGATGACGATGTATAAGGGACAGCCGGTCAAGATAACGGGTGAATTTGTCAGGGAGGCGCTGAAATGAATATCGTCGAAGGGTATCTGAAAAAGCCTTACCTTGTTATGACCTTGATCTTGATGGTGGCCATCCTGGGGATCTTCGGGTATCATCGCATGGACTGGTCCCTATTCCCTGACTCCAACCGGCCCCAGATCGCCGTGGTGACGGTGGAACCGGGGGCCTCTTCCCGGGACATCGCGGACAATGTGACCCGCCCCATCGAAAAGGAACTTTCCACGATTGACGAACTCCGACAGATAACCTCGACCTCCAAAGACGAGGTCTCAGTGGTTTTGGCGGAATTTGAATATTCCAAAGGTTTGGAGCCTGCGGCCACGGATGTGATCGCCGAACTTCAGAAGGTCAAGCCCCTTCTTCCGAGGGACATTCGGGAGCCCCAGGTTTTCAAGATCAGCGACGCCACGATGCCCACCATGACCTTGGCCGTGTTTCCCAAAAAGGGGAGCCATTACGATCTGGCCATGGTCCGAGAGCTGGCGGACAATGCTATCAAGGAGGCCCTGCTTCGGCTGCCCCATGTGGCCAACGTGGAGGTCTTCGGGGGCTACCAGCGGGAAGTGGAGATCTTAGTCAATCCTGACAAGCTGCATCGCTATCGTCTCACGCTTGCGGATGTTATTGCTGCGGTGAGACACGAGAATCTCAATATCCCCAATGGATTGATGATCAACCGGCATCACCAGTATCTCATCAAGACGGCAGGGGAGTATTTCGCCGTCGACCGCCTGGGAAATATCATTCTCGGGCATGCCGGATCGGAGCCGGTTCATTTGCGGGATGTGGCTACGATCAAACGGGGATACAAGGAACGGACCTCGGCCTATCATGGGGATGGAAAGCCGGCTATCGCCCTGAATATTCTCCGGGCCTACGGGGGAAATACCCTCAAAACCATCGAATCGGTCAAGAAATATCTCCCGGCCCTCAAAAAACAGTATCCCGGTCTCGATTTCGAGATTACCGACACGCAGGAACGGATCATCAACCTCAGCATCAAGAATATGATGGGGGCGTTGCGGGATGCCATTATCCTGACGGTCATCACGATTTTCCTTTTCCTCGGAGATTTCAAAGGCGCGGTCATTACAGGAATTTCCATTCCTTTTACTTATGTCATGACCTTTGCCCTCATGTGGCTGTTCGGCTTTGAATTCAATATCGTGACGTTAACGGCGGTCATTGTCGCGGTTGGGATGCTGGTGGATGATGCCATTGTTGTCATCGAGAATATTGAACGGCACTACCGTGAAGTGCAGAAGCCCCTGAGACAGGCCGTTCTGGATGGCACCAATGAGGTCATGCTTGCCGTCTTTGCCGGCACGGGAACGAATATCATGGTTTTGTTCCCCATTCTTTTCATCGGCGGGTATGTCCAGACCGTCCTACGACCATTTTGCGCCTCGCTTATCGTTGCGCTTATCAGCTCCTATTTTGTTTCCATTACCTTGATTCCTCTCGTCGCCCCCTACATTCTCGCCGGGAGGCAAATCAAGATAGAGAAATGGATAAAAAAGGCCAGTGATGCGGTCGTCCACCCGATTCAAAACTTTTTTATTGGTGTTTTGAAGGTTGGATTGCGGCACAAATTCATCTTTCTCCTCATCGGGGCCGTTGCCTTCGTTGTCAGTGCCCGGCAAATGAAGACGACGATCGGCCGGAACCTCATGCCCCCGATGGATACGGGAATCGTCAAAATAGATTTTGAAGTGGAAAACAACCGATCGCTTGCCTCCACCGAGAAAATTCTCAGCAGAATCGAGAATGGGATTATAAAGATGCCGGGAGTCTTGAGTGTTTCCAGCACTCTGGGATCGGAACCGGGTGTGGTCAGTTTTGGGAGGGGGCGAAATCCCCAGCAGGGGGCCATTACGGTAAACATGATTGATCGATTCCACCGGAAGAGGACCATCTGGCAGATCGAGGCAGAGATCCGCAAAAAAGCCCGAGAAATCGAAGGGCTAAAGTACCTCCATGCCTACGATTTCGGAGCAACACCCTTGTCTACAATCTTGGCACCGGTGGATGTTATGATCAGCGGTCCGGATCCCGTGGTTCTGGATCGATTGACGGATGAGGCAATGAAACACCTGGAGAATGTTCCCGGGTTTACCTCGATATCCCGGACGTGGGACCGTAACAAAACGGAGATTCAGCTCCTCGTGGATCCGTTGAAGGCGCGCTATTACGGTTTGGACCCCCTGACCATTTCCCAGCAGGTTGGGATTGCCCTGCGGGGAGCGCCCGCCAGCATCTTCCGCGTCCCCAATGAAGATGGGATCATCATGCGGGTCCGTTATCCCTACGCGGACCGAAGTGAGCTGGCCCGTTTGAATCAGATATATCTCACCACCCCGAGAGGAGATCTAATTCCACTGAAACGGGTAGCGCATTTCAAGAGGGTTCATGTGCAGAGCTTGATTACACACCGGAATCTTCTCAATGTGGTGGATATTCACGGCTACCGGGCCAAAGCGCCCATTACCTTCCTGCAGAGCGGGGTGGTGAAAGCCTTGAAAGGATTGCCTCTTCCGGATGGTTACCATGTCTCTCACGAGGGGGAGATCAAGCAGATGAAGGAGTCGTTTGGTAGGTTGGGCATGAGCATGGTCATCGCGATTTTTCTGCTCTATCTCTCCCTGATCCCCACCTTCAAATCGTTTGTCAATCCTATTGTGATCATGGTGGCGATTCCTCTCGCCCTCATCGGTGCGGCCTGGGGAATGCTTATCGCGGGGAAACACGGGTGCATGCCCGCTTTCATGGGATTGATCCTCCTTGCCGGGGTGGTCTTGAAGAACTCAATCCTTCTGATAGACTTTATCCTGGAGGCCCGAGCCAGGGGAGACTCTCTCCACGATGCCATTGTCGGGAGCGTCAGGGTGCGGACCCGTCCCATTTTGATGACGGCGGGAACCACGATCGTCGGGATGCTTCCCATTGCCCTTGAATGGGCTATCGGTCTGGAACGGCTTTCTCCGCTGGCCGTGGTAGCGGCGGGAGGATTGTTTGTTGGAACCTTTTTAACCCTTGTTTATTTTCCCATACTCTATACGATGATTGAAGAGGCAAAAGGGTTTTTCGTAAGACACTGAATCTAATCGTGGCAAGGAAGGGCATCTTGTCTTTCCTTGCCTTTTGCCATCATAATTCGCTTCAAAAAAGCTAATCGAAAATACTTGACAAACGTTAAATAGGGTGATATTTATTGATAAAAGTTACTAATAAAAAGGAGAAAGGCCCATGGATTGTGAAAACACGAGATTGACGCAGCAGCGGAAAGTGGTTTTGGAAGAGTTGAAGAAGACGACGGCACATCCTACTGCGGACGAGCTTTATGAGGTGGTCAGGAAGCGACTTCCCAATATTAGTCTTGGAACGGTATATCGAAATCTCGAGATTCTTTCCGCGTGTGGGGAGATTTTGAAGCTCGACCTGGGGGAGGGAAAGAAGAGATTCGACGCAAGAATGGACCCTCATTACCATCTTCGCTGCACCCAGTGCGGACGAGTGTTCGATATCCCCTATGTCCCGTTGGATAAAGAGATTGAGGAGCGTCTTCAAGGGGTCAATCATTTTAAGGTCACTGGCATTCAGATCCATTTCGATGGGATTTGCGAAGAGTGCCTGAAGAAGATGAATTGATTGGAAGGAGTGAAGTTTCAATGGACGATGTGCAAAAGAATGTGTTGAAAACGTTGGCGGGTTTTGAAAAACCCGCGGGTAATAAGGATATCGCCCAGGCAGCAGGATTAGACAGCAAGGAAGTAACAAAGGCCATCAAAAGCCTTAAGGCGCAGGGGTTAGTGAACAGTCCGGTTCGCTGCAAGTATGCGGTAACCCCCGAGGGCGCGTCTGAAGTCAAATAAGTAGTAGAAAAAGGAGGTTGTTTTTTATGGGAAGTTTGAAAGGAACAAAAACGGAACAGAATTTATTAAAAGCCTTTGCCGGTGAGTCCCAGGCAAGGAATCGTTATACCTATTTTGCCTCACAGGCGAAGAAAGAAGGTTATGAGCAGATTGCCGCTATTTTTGAGGAGACAGCCAACCAGGAAAAAGAGCACGCGAAGCGTCTCTTCAAATTTTTGGAAGGTGGAGAGCTTGAGATCACAGCCGCGTTTCCGGCGGGGGTCATCGGCACGACGCTGGAGAATTTGAAAGCGTCGGCTGCCGGAGAACATTACGAAACGGAAGAGATGTATCCCGAGTTTGCGAAGGTAGCCCAGGAAGAGGGCTTCAATGAGATCGCAGCGGTCTTTAACGCCATTGCGGTAGCGGAGAGGCAGCATGAAAAACGCTACCTCGCTCTTGCGGAGAATATCGAGAAGGGTCGGGTGTTCAAGCGCGAGGAAACAGTCGTATGGCGCTGTCGAAATTGCGGGTTTATCTTCGAGGGAACCGAACCACCCAAGACATGCCCCGCATGCGCCCATCCCCAGGCCTACTTTGAATTGCTTGGAGAGAATTACTAAGGGGTAAGGCTTGCCTAACGGGGATTTCGTAGTTAGCTTGTAATAAATTATTTAATCAAACTTGCAGGAGGAAGGATTATGACAGAAAAACTTCAGATTTATAAGTGCGAAAAGTGTGGAAATATCGTGGAAATGGTTCACGGTGGAAAGGGTGAACTGATCTGCTGTGGGGAACCGATGAAACTCTATGCGGAGAACACGACAGACGCGGCAAAGGAAAAGCATGTGCCGGTAGTTGAGGCTTCTGGCGGAACGATCAAGGTCACGGTCGGTAGCGTTTCTCATCCTATGGAAGATAAACACTATATCGAGTGGATCGAGGTTATTTCTGATGGAAAGGCCTATCGCCAGTTC
>JAOZMY010000155.1 GCA_029934085.1 bacterium
TGGGACCGGCCCCGATGACCGCCACCGATTTTCCGTTGGAGGGGGCGGGTTTCAGAAATGCCTCTTCCGTCTGGTTTTGCGCCACAAAACGCTTGATTTCACGGATGAGGATTGGGGTGTCATAGTTCATCCGGGTACACTTATACTGGCAGAGATGGCTGCAAACCAGTCCCTGAACATTGGGGAAGGGATTCGTGCTCAGGATGGTCCGAAAGGCGGCCTCTACCTGTCCCTCCCGTGTTTCAAAGACATATCTCGGGATATCCTGATCGGCCGCGCAGGCGGTCTTGCAGGGGGCGTCCACGCAGTCGAGGCGGGTCAGGGAACGATCCGTCTTGATCCCCTGATACGGGAAGGTTTCTTTCCTGTAGAAATCACTCTCCACCACTTCCGTGGCATACCGCTCAAGATTCACCAGACACGCCTTGGCAGGATCGCTCGCCCCCGCCCTTTTTGTGATCCACACATCCAGGGAATTCGCACCGATCTCCCCCATCCTATCCGCCAGCACCTCGAGATACTGGGAGAGACGGCCGTAGCCTCCCGGTTTCAGGATATCCGAGGAGACCGTGACGGGACGCAGGCCACAGCCCAGAACGTCGGCCACGTTAAAACAGTTTACCCCGGCGGAAAAAGAGATATCCAATCTTCCGCCGAAACGCTCCTGCAGGCGATGAGCCAGGTTGATACTGATGGGGTGCAGGGCCCTTCCACTCATGTAAACCATCGACTCGCTTTTCGGAAGGTTCTGGTGAGTATTGGCCGTTTCCAGGGTGTTGGTCAGTTTCAGGGAGAAGGCGACACCCTTTTTCTCCGCCGCCGCCGTCAGGTTTTCGATCAGGCTTACGCCGTCATCGTATTTGAGGTCGTGGCCGAAGGCCTCGTCGGGCACCTCGGTCTCATAGCCGAGCCGCTCGTTCAAAATCTCCCGAAGCTGTTTCGGCCCGAGGAGGGTAGGATTCAGTTTGATTGTTGTATGAAAGCCCCTTTCCTCGATGAAGTAGCGGCCGATCTTTTCCACCTCGTCCGGGGGACAGCCGTGCATGGTGGAAACGGTGATATTGTCCGACAGCCTACTCGGAATGTTCAGGTCCTTCACACGGGGATAGATCGTTGCAATCCGCTCCAGTTTCTCCCCAAACTCACGGGAACAGTCGGTCATGCGATCGAAGAACCGCTGGACCGGCGGACTCAGGATACCCTCCAGGTTGTAGCCGGCGCTCATGTTGAAGATGAAACCGGGATCGCCCCCGTCACTCCAGCCCAACAGATCACGGAGAATATAGAGCAGGATAAAGGCGTTGAGATACTCGTTGAAGGACTCGTCGAGGCGCAGTTCCTGGGACCACTCACAGTTGTAACCCTCGTCCTGCATGTCGATACAGGGCTTGGTTACCTCCAGGTCATCGAGAATCTGGATGGTTTTCAGCTCGATATACCGGGCCCCGCAGAGGTATCCGGAGACGATGTTCTGTGCGAGCTGGGTGTGCGGGCCCGCCGCGATGCCAATGGGGGTTTCCAGTGTCCGGCCGTAGCGGGTCAGTCGGAACGGGTCCTCCTCGTTCGGCTCAAAAAAGAGTTCCTTCGTAATTCCGAAGATCTCGTCCTTCTCCCTGTAATCCCGCAGAATCCATGGCAGCAGGATCTCCACATCCACACACGAAAATTTGTCTTTTTTCATTATATCCCTTCAAACCTCACTTCGTTCGGTCTGCGGTGAAAGGTTAAAGGCAAAAGGTAAAAGGCCATTTTTTGATTTTGTCATTGGCGTCTCATCTTTAACTTTTCACATTTAACATTTTACTTTTCACTTTTTACTACTCTGCTTTCAGCCTTTCCCATAGCCGCCGGGCCTGTTCCCGAGCGTAGGCGAGGATCTCGTTTTCATCAACCGTCGTCACCTTCCGGTCTTCCACGATAAGCCTGCCTTGGGCGATGACATGCCGGATATGGGTGCTGTCCAGCCCGTAGACGAAGTGGCCGAGGAAATTTTCAGAGGTCACGTCCGTCGGGGTATCGTAATCGAAGACGACCAGGTTGTTGGGACCATCCCCCGGGGCGTCCATGGCCGCGATGAGCCGGTGGACGTTCCGAAATCGACGGTAGGTCTCATCGAAAGAGAGACCTTCCGTCCCCTGTCCCACGAGAAACGCCGCCTTAGCGCTGCGGAGCATATCACTGTGCATGCCGTCCGTCCCGAACATGATATTGGACCCCAGGTCGCGATAATCTCCCAGGCCCACGTTGTTGTTCAGATTGCTCTCGGGATTCTGAACCACCCAGGCTCCGGACTCCCGGATAAGCCGGCGCTCTTCCGTATCAAGATGGATGCAGTGCGCCAGGATGGTGTGGGGGCGTTCCAGCACTCCCGCGTCAGCGAAGCGTTTCACGACCCGTTTCCCGAAGGTTTTCAGACAGTGATCCTGATCGGCCCGGTCTTCGGCCACATGGACGTGAAGGCCCGTGTCGTGTTTCTCCGCGAGGGCCACGGCCCGTTTCAGGAGATTGTCATCCACGGTGAAGGAGGCGTGTAGTCCCACGTGCCCCTTGCGCCCCGAGGCAAGATACGCGTCCGTTTCCGCAAGCCCTTCATCTGCCGGACCTTCCCCATCCCGGTTGGACAGCTCGTAGCAGAGAAGATGACCGATCCCCACCTTTTCGAAGGCCCGGGCAATGGTTGTGAGGCATCCCTCGATGGCAAAGGGGGACGCATGGTGGTCGATGCAGAAGGTTACGCCGTGTTTGACCATGTGAAGGGCCGCCGCCAGGGCGCTGGCCTCGATCATCTCCATGTCGAGACGTTTATCCAGCCGCCACCAGATATACTCCAGGACTTCCACAAAATTGGTGGGAATTTTTTGGGGGGCCGGCATGCCGCGCGCCAGGGTGGAATAGATGTGATGATGTCCACAAGCGAAGGCGCGGGTCACGAGGGCGCCGTGGCAGTCGATAAGACGGTCCCCCGTCTTAAGTTTGTCCCCTCCGGGAAGAGTTTCGGGAAAGGACAGGCCGCCTTCGGGGCCCTTTTCCACGGCGATGTTCGTCTGCCGGATCCCCAGGGTTT
>JAOZMY010000018.1:0-1919 GCA_029934085.1 bacterium
GCTACAGATTTATTCATGAATCTTGTCAAGAACGTTCAGAAAATGGTTCAGTTCCGTTTTTATATTTTCAACGAGCGTGGGGATATTTTCGAACACCCAGGCCAAAAATTTCCAGGTGAGCTTTCGGTTATGGGATTGATGACGGACCGCTGGAAAGACATAAAAAAAGCCACAGGAGAGCCTTTGCGATTTCGGTTTGGTTCTGAGGAGAAGGTGGGGATATTCATGCCCCTCAGGCCGTTTAACCTTATCGTCGGTACGGTCGTGCCCGTCTCCTACATTTCAGAAAAGACCCTCTATTCCCTTGGGATATTTGGGGGAATTGGATTAGCCTCTCTTTTGATCCTTGCGACGATCAACTTTTGGATGATCCTCTATTTTGTCATTCATCCGATTGAAGAAATCTCCCAGGCTGTTAGCCGCTACGACATCAGCGGTAGTGAGCAGGTTTTGCCGCTAAGGCTGGGAAAAGGATTTGGGGAACTAAACAGGCTGATCGAGAAATTCAACCAGATGAGTGGGCGTATCCATGAACACGTGAAGGAGATTGCCAGACTTGAATCGATGATTCGGAACATTTTGGATTCGTCTCCCGCGATTGTGGTGGCCCTGGGCTCTGATGGAAGGATTTGGTACATGAACAAATCCGGGGAGATGTTCTTCCGGTTTTCAAGTAAAAGCGTCGCGGGAAAGAGACTCCGAGATCTCGATCCGAGCCTTGAGCCTTATGAGGAGAAGGTGAAGGAGGTCCTTGCCACGGCCAAACCTCAGCTCATTCGCGCCCAGAATTGGTTAAAGGGGAGCATGGTGGATGGAGCGATCTATCCATTAGTGACGGGTGGAACGGAAGGTGTAGTTGTCCAGTGGTTGGATGTTTCCGAGAAATATCGGGCCCAGGAAGCCTACCGTAGACGTCTGGAAGAGATATTTTCCCAGATGGGCGATCTGATTTATTTGGTGAATGAAGATTATCATATCGAAATCATGAACGATGAACTTGCCAAGAAGACGAATTGGCGGGGGGATAATCGAACGTGTTATGAGGTTCTCAGGGGACGTAAGGATATCTGCCCGGATTGCCATTTCCCTGAGGTTAAGGACGGAAAAGTCGTTCGGGAACGCGTGTATGACCAGTTGGATGGACGTTTTTATGATGTCTTGAGCGTTCCCCTCTTCAATGAGGACGGAAGTGTCTCGCAATTGACAGTCAGCAGGGACGTAACGGAGTATGTGAAGATTCAGGAAGCCCTGAAGGCATCGGAATCCGCATTTCGCTCTCTGTTTGAAGGGGCACCGGTAGGGATGAGTGTCCAACAGGACGGAAAGTTCGTGATGGTAAATGAGGCACTAGGTAGGATCGTGGGCTACGTGCCGGGAGAATTGGTAGGTGCTTCTATCTACAAGATCGTGCATCCGGAGGACCGGGGATTTGTAAAAGAGAGATTGGACCGGTTGTACAAAGAGGAGAAGCTGGCGGATGTTGCACGAGAGAGATACATTAGAAAGGATGGGTCATTGGCCGAAGTATTGGTAACGGGGATTCCTATTACTTACAAGGGGAAACAGGCGGTGCATACCGTCGTCATCGATTTGACGGAACAGATACGTCTCCAGACCTCCCTCCTCCGTTCCGAGGAATTCAGTTCTCAAATACTTGAAAGAGCGCTGGATCCTATCCTCGTTTTATCCCAGGATTCCTGGAAGATCCTTGAGGCGAACCTTCCCGCTGCTCGTTTCTTTGGACTTTCTCATGAGGAGATTATCGGGAAAAGCTATTTCGATTTTGTGGGTCAGGGTGAGTTGAACCAACTTAGAGAGAACCTGAAGATTTTGGAGAAAGAAGGTTCTTTCAGTATTATGGGTAAAAAATTACAACTTCCGTCGGGAGAGAAGATTGCCAATCTGAGTGTGGTTAGGCT
>JAOZMY010000018.1:2019-34367 GCA_029934085.1 bacterium
CCCGGAGATTGAGTTGAAGGTGGAAATCTTCAACCCCAATGATGTTATCTTCGTGGATGTAAGTCAGATGGTTCAGGTTATCCTCAATCTTGCCTTGAATGCCCGGGACGCCATCGGCGATGGGAAATCGGGGATTATTTCCATTAGTACTCGTAGGCGGGTTTTGGGAAAGAAGAACGCGGAAGCATTGGAGGCCGTGCCGGGGCGATATGTGGAAATCTCTGTTTCGGATACGGGGTCTGGGATCCCAGAGAAAATCCAGGATAGGATCTTCGATCCCTTTTTTACCACCAAATCGAAGGGTGCCCGGAAAGGGACTGGGCTTGGCCTTGCGATTGTCCACAGTATCGTGAAGAATTTCTCGGGGTATATTGAACTCAAAACTTCTACACGGGGAACCACGTTCAGGATATTGATTCCTTTGAAAAAAGAGGGTGTGGAAGAGGTAAAAGATCTTGAACAGGAAACGGTCATAAAGGGAAGCGGCAGAATCTTGGTCGTTGAGGATGAATTGACCCTTCAAATATTGTTGAGGGAGATGCTGGGGGAATTGGGATATGAGGTTGAACTGGCGGGAGATGGGATGGAAGCGATTGAGCTGTTGAAGAAAAGAGACTTCGGTATAAACCTGGTGATTATGGACCTGGCCATGCCGAAGATGGGAGGAGAAGAGACCCTAACCAGGTTGTTGAAGATCCGTTCCGATTTGAGGGTCATTGTCATGAGCGGTCTGGTGGACGACGAAACGGAGACGAGACTTTTGAAGAAAGGTGCTATGGCCTTTGTGAAGAAACCCATCACGATTTCCGCGTTATCTCACGTTATCCATAGGGTTATGCAGTGGCAATGAGCGTTGATTTTTGAATCGTTAAGCACGAGATCATCCGGCCTAAAACCTATTTGTAATCCCTCTTTTCAAAACTGGTAATTTCCTTGAAACTAAGGAATCCCTATGGTAGAGATTCAACGAGGTAAAACGGCATGGAAATCATTCGGTACGAATTGGGGGGATCGGCTGCGCGGGGTTGGGAAAAAACAAGCCCGGTTATAACTATAGGAAATTTCGATGGCGTTCATTTGGGCCACCAAGAAATCTTTCGTCGTGTCAAGCGAAGGGCGGAGGAGCGTCATGGGAAGGCAGTTGTTTTTACCTTTGAGCCCCATCCCCTAAAGGTGCTGCGACCCGATAAGTGCCCGCCTCTCATTACTCCCTATCCGAAGCGAATACGCCTGATCCAGCACTTCGGTATGGACGCTGTCGTCGTGGCAAAATTCACACGGGAATTCGCCGCCCTCGACCCGGAGGTCTTTTTTAAGATCCTTCGGGATGATTTCAACGTTAAGGCCATCTATATCGGGTATGATTTTTCATTTGGTCGGGACAGAAAAGGCTCCGTGGAAAAACTCAAACAATTTGGCGAACAAAACTCCGTGGAAGTGGAGGTCGTGGAGCCTGTTACACTTAACGGGGTGCCTGTAAGTAGCACGCAAATTCGCCGCCTGGTTGCAGAGGGAGATATGCGGGCCGCGCGGGCATTCTTGGGACGTTACTTTTTCCTCTCGGGCGAGGTGATTGAGGGGCATAGACGGGGACAGCGTTTCGGGTTCCCAACGGCGAATATCGAGACGGGGCACGAACTTTTTCCGCCTAAGGGAGTTTATGCCACGTTTCTTTTCTATCAGGGAAAGCGGTATCGAGCCGCTACGAATCTGGGAGTGAATCCCACCTTCAACAATGGAGGGATGTCGATTGAATCGTATATCCTCGATTTCAATGGTTCCCTTTACGGAGAAGAGGTAAGCGTTTCTTTTGTCGAAAAGATCCGAGACGAGATCTGCTTTTCTACGGTAAAGGCGTTGGTGGATCAAATTAAAACAGACGTGGAAAGGGTAAACGAGATTTTGGAACGCGAAGAAAGGGAAAATCCCCAGAAAAGCCCGGAAGGGTAAGGAAGGGTGTCTAAGTGTTGGAAGGATATCGCCTTTTAGATCTATCAAGCCGGTTGCCTGGGCCTCTCTGTTCCCTGATTCTTTCCGATATGGGGATGGAGGTAATCCGTGTCGAACCCCCGGATCACCTCAAAAAGGGGGATCTGTTTCGCGAGATCCCAGAGAGGGAATCCCCTTATTATCCCATGCTGAACCGGGGGAAAAAGAGCGTGACCCTGAACCTAAAAACGGAGAAGGGAAGAGAGCTCTTCCTTCGCCTTGTGAAAAAGGCGGATGTGGTCTTGGAGGGATTCCGGCCGGGAGTGATGAAGCGGCTGGGAATAGACTATGAAGCCTTGAAAGAGGTCAATCCGGGAATTATCCTCGTTTCCATCTCTGGATACGGCCAGGAGGGACCTTACCGTAATCGGGCCGGTCACGACCTGAACTATTTGGGATATAGCGGTATCTTAGGCCTGAATGCCCCTGCAGACGGAGGCCTTCCCGTCATACCCCCAGTTCAGATCGCCGATGTGGCGGGTGGGACTCTGCCAGCGGTTATCGGAACACTTGCAGCGATTGTCGAGAGGGAAAAGACGAGGGAAGGGAGATGGCTGGATATCTCCATGCTGGACGGAAGCCTGTTTCTGATGGGACTCGCCTTTTTTGACTGGGGGATCGGAAAGCCCATTTCTCCCGGGAGGCCGCCCATATCTCGGGGCGCGGTTAATTTCAACGTCTACGAGACGAAAGATGGGAAACACCTCGCTTTGGGTGCTCTCGAGGACAATTTCTGGTATCCTTTTTGTGAAGCCATTGAAAGACCGGAATGGAAAGAGAGCTTTGGGGATGAGGCTAAGATGCGGGATGAGTCGTTGATTCAGGAGCTGAGAGAGATATTTTTGACGAAAACGCGTAAGGAATGGCTTACATTTTTTGGAGATCATGATGTTTGTCTTTCCCCCGTTCATTCTCTCGAAGAGGTGGTAAAAGACCCTTACGTTCAAGAGCGCGGGGTCCTTCGATGGGTGCCTCTCGGAAACGAAAAACGATTTCCCTTGATTCGTTTCCCGGTTCACAACGAGGGTGAGCCTTGGGACGAGAAGTCCCCTGCACCGGGAGAGGACAATCGAGAAATTATGGGTTTGTCGGATCCGGAAATGGAGGTGTTGAGGAAGGAAGGCATCATTTAGATGGGCTATGTTTGTAATTGTGGTCCCCTTGGTGTAAACTTGTGAGTAGTAAGAGGAATAATAAAAAGAAAGGAGAGAAAATATGGCGAGAGAAGAAATAAAAGAAATAGACAAATCGAAGATTATCTATTCATGGGCGGTGCAGGGAAATGAGCATATCATCATCGACCACGCGGAAAGAATCTACATGTGGGACATTGACGGCAAACGGTATATCGATTTCTGTGCGGGCCTGCTCAACATCAACATCGGTCATAGCCATCCTTACGTTTTGGAGGCCATGAGAAAACAGATGGAGAAACTAACCTATGTATCCACCCTGTTTGGAACGGAACCCAAGGCGAAGCTGACGGAGATGATTGGCGAGATTACCCCAGGGGATCTCGACTACGTCTTCTACACCAACGGCGGCGCCGAGGCCAATGAAAACGCCATCAAGGCCGCCCGCTGGTACACGGGGCGTCACAAGGTCTATGCAGCATGGCGCGGGTACCACGGCGCCACGGCAGGGGCCATCACCCTGACGGGAGACCCGAGACGCTGGGCGGCAGAACCTGGTATCCCCGGCGTGGTTCATTACTTCGGACCTTTTACCTTCAACAGCGCCTTCGGTTCCAAGGACGACGAGGAAGAGTGTGAAAACGCCCTACGGGCCCTGAAGGAACAGATCATGCTGGATGGTCCTAAGACCATCGCTGCTATCTTCGTGGAACCCATCGTGGGGACGAATGGGATCATCGTGCCTCCCGAGGGCTGGCTGAAGGGTGTCCGAGAGATCTGCGACGAAAACGGCATCCTCATGATCGCTGATGAAGTCATGACCGGCTGGGGTCGCACCGGCGAGTGGTTCGGTATCGACAACTGGGGTGTCGTGCCCGACATGATTACCACGGCGAAGGGACTTACCTCGGGATATGTTCCTTTGGGTGCCATGATCTGGAGCAAGAAGATATACGATTACTTCTGTGAGCATCCCTTCGTGGGTGGCTTGACCTATGGTGGCCATGCCCTGGCTTGCGCCACGGGAATCGCCAACATCGAGACCTACAAGCGGGAGAACCTCATTGAAAACTCCAAGGAGAACGGGACTTATCTCTTCAAAAAATTGCAGGAACTGAAAGACAAACATCCCTCCGTAGGCGACGTGCGCGGCGGCAAGGGACTCTTCTGCTGCATCCAGTTGGTGGAAAACAAGGAGACTCGGGAACCGCTGGCCGGGTTCGCCGACGCCAGGCGAAACGTCTCCAAAGAGATCATGGGCCGCCTCTTCGATAAAGGCCTCTATCTCTTTGCCAAGTGGGATTACATGTTCATCTCCCCGCCCCTGTGTATTACCAAGGAAGAGATCGACGAGGCCGTGGGAATCATCGATGAGGTGTTGGAATATCCCGATTCGTTGACGAAGTAGGGAAAAGACTTCAGCCTTCAATCTTCAGACTAAATACTTCCAGCCTATAAGAAAGCCGCCCGAAAGGGCGGCTTTCTTTCGACTTAGATTTCCATCGGTTCCGGGTCGTGGCGGACCCAGCCCTTGGGCATTTCCTTGTAGTGAATCATGTCTTCCACCGGGCAGATGAAGGAGCAGGCCATACAGCTCAGGCACCGGTCCTCGTCCATGACGGGACGTCGATTCTCCGCGTCCCAGGAGAGGGCTTGTCCCCCCGCGTCCTGGCAGATAATGTAGCACTGGCCGCAGCCGATACAGCGGTCCAGGTCGTATTCTGCCACGCCCTGACGCGAAAGGTCAAACTCGTCTGTATGGTGAACGTTGGGCAGGGCCTTGCCCACGATTTCCGATACGGAGTTGAATCCCTTATCTTCCATGTAGTCGGAAAGTCCTTCCATCATGTCTTCCACGATCCGGTATCCGTAGTGGATGATTCCCGTGGTAACTTGAATGGTAGAGGCTCCCAGCAGGAGAAATTCCAAGACGTCGATCCATGTTTCGATCCCGCCGATTCCGGAGATGGGAAGCCCTAACTCGGGGTTCTGGGCCATTTCGGCCATGAACCTCAATGCGATGGGTTTGACGCAAGGCCCGGAGTATCCGCTGACGGCTCCCTTCCCAAAGACGTTGGGCTTGGGGATTAGATCGTCTAACCCGATCTCTGTAATCGCCGCGACAGTATTGATGGCGGAGATGGCATCTGCCCCTCCGTTTTTTGCGTACATGGCCGGTTCGTTCATATCAGTGATGTTGGGGGTCATCTTTGCCATGACTGGGATACTGACCGCCTTTTTAACTGTTTCTGTGAACAGTTCTACAAGATCGAAAGCCTGACCCACTTTGGAGCCGGATCCCTCGATGGCCATGTGGGGGCAGGAAAAGTTCAATTCCAGCATGTCCGCACCGGCATCCTCAGAGGCCTTGGCAAGTATTTCCCACTCCTTATTGGAGAATCCCATGATACTGGCCACAACGATATGTTTCGGGTAGTTTTTCTTCAGCCACTTGATGTCTTTCAGGTTGTGTTCCAAAGGGCGGTCTGAGACTTGTTCCACGTTCTGGAGACCGACCATCCGGCAGGCCTGGTTGTTGTATTTGTTCAATCGGGGCGATGGATGGATGATCTTTGTCATCTGGGTGGCCAGGGTTTTATAGGCAACGCCGCCCCATCCGGCATCGAAGGCACGGGCGATCATTTCCGCGCAGTTCGACACGGGGGATGAAGAAAGCATGAATGGATTCATAAACTTTACACCACAGAAATCGATGCTTAGGTCTTTCATAGTTTTATTCCCCCTTCCCTTCTAAGTGTTGTGCAATGGCCTCTGCGGCCTTTTTCCCGTCTGCCACGGCTTCAACCACCAGAGCGGGACCACGGACGATGTCACCGCCCGCGTAGACCCAGGGTAGGGAGGTTTGGAGGTTTGCGTCGGAGACGGTGATTGTTTTGTTATCCCAGGTCAGATCCGCGAGCTCTCGGAGGCCCGTATCCGGTTCGGTTGCCAGGGCCTCGATAGCCACATCGAAAGGCATTTCGAATTCGGAGCCTTGGATTTCTTCTGGACGGCGCCTCCCGGAATCGTCTGGATCTCCGAGACGTGTCCGTCGGCAGACGATGGATTCGAGGGAACCCTTGCCGGAGTATTTTACTGGTTGGGTCAAGATGAAGAAGTGAATCCCGTCGTTTAGGGCCTGGATCTTTTCCTTTTCCTCGGCGGGCATCTCCGTGTAGGACCTCCGGTAGAGCACGTAAACATCCTTCGCCCCGAGTTTTTTGGCTCCCATAGCGGCGTCCATGGCCACGGACCCACCGCCGATAACGGCGACTACTTTATCTCGAACGAGATTTTCCACGTCGGAGGCCTCGTGGGTTCGCATGGCCCCAAGGAAGTCCGTGGCACTCAGGACCCCATTCAGGTCACTGCCCTCGATCCCGAGCCGGACGGGGGACCAAAGGCCTGGGGAGAGGAAAACGGCCTTGAATCCCTCTTCTTTGAGTTTGGTGAGTCCGTCTTTTCCCTCGATAGGGGTTTCTGTCTTAACGGTGACGCCGAGGGAGGTAATCTCTTCGATCTCCCTGTCAAGACCTTTTTCAGAAAGGCGGAAGGTCGGAATCCCATAGCGAAGGTTTCCGCCCGCCTTTTCCTTCTTTTCAAAGACGGTGACGTCATAACCATTTAGAGCCAGCTCACGTGCGCAGGTAAGGCCCGCCGGGCCACTGCCGATGATGGCGACCTTGTCCTTTTTGATCTCCGCCTTTTTGATGGGGGAGAACCCTACCGCCCAGCCGTGTTCCACGAGGAAGCGCTGGATTTTCCCGATTTGAATAGGCTTGTCGATGGCCGTCCGGGAACAGGCCAGTTCACAGAGACGCGCCGTGGGACAGACAACCCCGCACGTCCATCCGAACGGATTGTTTTTCTTGATGGTGCGGATGGCCCCCGTGACGTTTCGGAAGTGAAGCTTCCGGATAAAGCTGCCAGGATCGGTACCCGCCGGACAGGCTTGGCTGCAGGGGGCGTCGAAACATAGCAGGCATCGGGCGGCCTCTTCCGTTGCCAGCGTGAGGGTAAGACCCTCTCCCATATCTTCCGTGAATAATGGTGCTCTTTCATTTAATTGTAACAATGCTTGCGTCCTCCCTTTCGTTTATTTTGCATGCCTCAAAAAACAAATCCCTTTCCCGGGGTCGAGAAAGGAAGATAACGTTCTATTTTCACCCTTTACCAAGCAGAAATTCTTTTGTCAAGCGAATGGGAATTGAACAGATTTGTAAAAATATGTCGACGAAATATCGTTTCATTCTTCGCTTTGGTTCGTGGGGTGTTAGTATTGTGCAACCCTTGACATGGGATAGCCGCTATGTTTATGATGGGCCAAGAGTTTTGCATATAAAAAATCCACAAAGGAGGAAGTAGAAAATGGCACGGATTGTGAAGGTAGGATTGATACAGGCGAAGAATGAGGTCCCGGGGACCGAGCCTGTTGATGTTATTAAGAAGGCGATGATTGACAAACATCTCAAGCTCATCGAGGAAGCAGCATCCAAAGGGGTACAGATGCTCTGTCTGCAGGAGATCTTTTACGGACCTTATTTCCCTGCGGAACAGGAAATTAAGTGGTATGAGGCAACGGAACGGATACCCGATGGCCCCACGGTTCAAATGATGATGGAGTTGGCCAAGAAACACCAGATGGTTATGATCGTTCCCATCTATGAAGAGGCCATGACGGGGGTTTATTACAATACCGCGGCCGTGATCGATGCGGACGGGACCTATTTGGGTATGTATCGGAAGAATCATATTCCTCATACCCATCCGGGGTTCTGGGAAAAGTTCTATTTCAAACCGGGGAATCTCGGTTATCCCACGTTCCAGACGGCCTACGGGCGTGTAGGGGTTTACATCTGTTATGACCGTCACTTTCCTGAAGGAGCCCGACTCCTGGGCCTGAATGGCGCGGAGATTGTTTTCAATCCTTCCGCCACCGTGGCCGGGCTTTCCGAGTACCTCTGGAAGCTGGAACAGCCGGCGCATGCCGTGGCCAATGGCTATTTCATCGCGGCCATCAATCGAATCGGCCATGAAGAGCCTTGGGATATCGGGGAGTTTTACGGAACGAGCTACATCTGTGACCCCAGGGGACAGATCATCGCGGAAGGGAGCCGTGATAAAGATGAGGTGATCATTGGAGACGTGGATTTCGATATGATTAAGGAGGTCCGTAATGTATGGCAGTTCTTCCGTGATCGGCGGCCGGAGACCTATGGTGACATGACGAAGCTTCTCCCTTGATAGGTTTGGAAGACGACATAAATTAGCTGATGGAGGACGATATGGCTCACGGTTTTTGGGGGAAGATGTTGGAGGTGGACCTCACGCGGAAAAGGATCGGAGAGCGTGAGATTACCGAAGAAGAGATGAAACAGTATGCTGGCGGCAGTGGATTGGCCGCCAGCATTCTTTTTAGGGAGTTTGAGGATTGTGACCCTTTGTCTCCCGAAAATCCCATGATATTCATGCCGGGATTGCTGACGGGAACGGCGGTTCCTTCGGCTTCGAGATCGACTGTTTGTTCGAGGTCGCCTTTGACGGGGATCTGGGATGAGTCGAACGTGGGAGGCTACTGGGGCGCCGAAATGAAATCTACCGGATGGGACGGAATTATCATTCGGGGAAAATCTTCGGATCCAGTATACCTCTACATCGCGGATGACAAAGTAGAAATCAGAGACGCCTCGTCTGTGTGGGGAAAGGATACCTTTGAGACAGAGGAGGCCCTCAAGGAGAAAACGGACCCGAGGGCCAAGGTTGCCGCCATCGGTCCCGCGGGAGAAAGACAGGTTCTCGTATCGGGGATCATGTTTGATGGTAAGCTGGGGCGCGCGGCGGGACGTGGTGGCCTGGGCGCGGTCATGGGCTCCAAGAACCTCAAGGCCGTTGTCGTCCGGGGTACGAAGCGGGTTCCCGTTTATGATGGCTCCGCGCTCAAGGCCCTGTTAAAGGAAGAGATTCCCGTCATCAAGGAGAAGGCGGCGGGAATGACCAAGTTCGGGACAGCCGGGGGCGTTCAAGCCGTAGAGGCGTGGGGAGACCTCCCCATCAAAAACTGGCGGCTGGGGAGTTGGGAAGAGGGTGCCAAGAAGACAACGGCACAATCCTGGCTGGATGATGTGCTCGATTCCCACCACACCTGTTATGGGTGCCCTATTCGGTGTTCCAAACTCATCAAAGTAGACTCCGGTCCCTATGCCGGGATCTATGGCCATTTCCCGGAATACGAGACCCTGGCGGGATACGGTGCGAATTGCCTGAATGACGATATTGAGGTTATCTTTGCGGCCAACGATCTGTGTAACCGATACGGCTTGGATACCATCTCCACCAGCGCTGCCGTGGCCTTTGCCATGGAACTTTACGAAAAGGGAATCATCACGAAGGAAGACACCGACGGCCTGGAAGTGACCTGGGGGAGTGCCGAGGCCATCTTGACTTTGACCCGTCAAATCGGGGAGAAGGAGGGATTTGGCCAGACTCTGGGCAAAGGAACGCGTAAGGCGGCCTTTGAAATCGGGCAGAACGCCATCGAATATAGTATTCAGACCAAAGGCCTCGAATTCGCCTTTCATGACCCGCGGGCGTTTACATCCATGGCGGCCAATTACGCCACGGAGAATCGCGGAGCATGCCACCTGGGGGCGCTGACCTATTTCCTCGGCAGGGGAATTCAGGTTCCGGATCTCGGGTATACCGAGCCTCCGGATGTCTTGTCAAACGATGGAAAGGCCAAGATCGCGTATGACATGCAGAACTACATGAGCATCTTCAACCCCATGGGATTGTGTAAATTCTTGTTCTTGGCCAGCGTGGGGCCTACGCAGATCGCAGGTTGGGTCAAGGCTGTCACAGGGTGGGATGTGACCCCTGAGGACATGATGACCTTTGGGGAACGGATGTTCAATCTGAAGAGGATGTATAATGTCCGTTTGGGAATCAGTCGAAAGGATGATACCCTCCCGCCCAGATTGCTGGCTCATGCCCGCCCGAGCGGGAAATCCGAAGGCAGTCTGCCGCATCTCGGTAAGATGCTGGATGAGTATTATAAGTTAAGAGGATGGTCGGAGGAAGGTATTCCGACCCGTGAGAAGTTGAAACAGTTGGGATTGGCATGGACAGAGGAGAGCCTGCCCATCGCCGGTTTGTAACCTTTTGGATCAAAGGAGGCGCGTCATGGATATCAAGATTACCAATGCCCATGTCATCACGGCGACGGATGAGTTTAAGGGTGAGATTGGGATTCAGAAGGGAAAGATCGTGGAAATCGCTAAGAAGGTTTCCGGTAAGGCGGATACGGTCATCGACGCAAAGGGGAAATACGTCTTCCCCGGCGCCATCGATATCCATACCCATCTGGATATGCCGTTCATGGGGGAAACCTCGAGTGACGATTTTGAGACAGGAACCATTGCCGCCGCCTTCGGCGGGACGACGGCCATTGTGGACTTTGCCATTCAGGGGAAGGGACAACGGCTGCGCGATGCTTTCGATACTTGGATGGACAAGGCGAAAGACAAGGCGGTCATCGATTACAGTTTTCACATTGCCATTTGTGATCTCAACGATGATGTGCTGGCGGAGATTCCCGAAATGGTGAGGGAGGGAATCACGAGCTTCAAGTGCTTCCTCGCCTATAAAGGGGCCTTGATGATCGATGACGGGGCCCTGTTTAGGATTCTTCAGAAGGCGAAGGCTGCGGGGGCCCTGGTGATGATTCATGCGGAGAACGGGGATATCATCGACATCCTCGTGTCGGATATGATTAAGAATGGAAAAACGGAGCCGAAATATCACGCCTTGAGCCGTCCGCCGGAGGCAGAGGGAGAGGCGACAGGCCGCGGGATCGCTGTGGCCCAGATGGCGGGTGCACCCATTTATATCGTTCACCTCACATGTCGGGAGGCCTTGGAAAAGGTCAAAGCAGCACGGGATACCGGTTTTCCCGCTTATGCGGAGACCTGCCCTCAGTATCTGTTATTGAGCTACAAGAACTATGAAGAACCGGACTTCAATGGCGCGAAATACGTCATGTCGCCGCCTTTGAGGTCCAAAGAAGACCAAGTTGCCCTTTGGAAAGCCCTCCAGATGGGGGATCTCCAAGTCGTTTCCACGGACCATTGCCCGTTCAACTTCAAAGGGCAGAAGGAATTGGGGCGGGATGACTTTTCCAAGATCCCCAACGGAGCTCCTGGAATCGAAAACCGTGTCTCCATCATGTTCTCAGAAGGGGTTTTGAAAAAGAGGATTACCCTCCACCGCTTTGTGGATATCGTTTCGACAACACCCGCAAGGCTTTTTGGCATGTTCCCCAATAAGGGAACTGTCGCGGTGGGGAGTGATGCGGATCTCGTGATTTTTGACCCCAAAAAACCTTTCACGATTTCCGTCAAGACGAATCACCAAAACGTGGATTACACGCCTTATGAGGGATTGAAGGGAAAAGGCGTTGTGGAAACGGTGATCTCAGGTGGCCGTATTGTTGTCGACAAGGGGAAACTCCTGGTAAAACCTGGATCGGGCCGTTACATCAAACGAAAACCATTCAAAGGCGATTTTCTGTAGAAAATGGTGGTAAGGGAAAGGAGGTGGTAAAATCGTTTGCCCATTGAGGGGTAAAGGGAGTAACAGAGATTTTATACATTTCACACCTTAACAAGGGGGTAAAGAATGAGCGAGCAGAACGCGACAGAAGCAAAAGGATGGATTGTTTACCCGATCGGGAGCCGTCCCAAATGGCCTTTGGCCTTTCTGTTAGGGTTCCAGCAATACCTAACCATGTTTGGGGCGACGGTTCTCATCCCGTTCATCATTGGCGGGGCGATGAAACTACCGCAAAAAGAGTTGGCACTTATGATTTCTACCATATTTTTTACGTCTGGCATTTGCACACTGATTCAGCAGTCTCCCCTGGGGAATCGTTTGCCTATCATCCAGGGCGGAACCTTCTCCTTTTTGGGACCCACGTTCGCTATCATTGGGATGGTCGGTGCGAAGAAATTGGGATGGCAGGTTCAGATTCAAGAGATTTCCGGGGCTATTCTTCTGGCCTCCGTGGTTGAAATCGTCCTCGGATACAGTGGTTTGGCCGGGGTTATCAAACGAGGGATCAGTCCGGTTGTCATCGGTCCGACCATCGCCATGATCGGATTGGCTTTGTATGGGATCGGTGCACCATGGATGGCTTCCAACTGGGTGATTTCTTTGATCACGCTAATCGCCTTGATCTTTTATTCCCAGATTTTTTCCAGGAAGTCCAAAATGTTCCTCTTGTTCCCTGTTTTGCTTTCCATTGCAACGGGATGGATATGTGCGTTGATTGGGACCTTGGCGGGTTGGATTCCACCTTCCAATGCAGCCTATCTGAAAACTCAGTTGGTTTTCAGCGCGCCTTGGATTAGTTTTCGGCCCATGATGCCATTCAAGTGGGGGGTTCCCGATTTCGGTAGCTCAACCCTTTGGGCCGGTGCTATTGGTATGCTGGCCGGATACCTTGCCTCCATGATCGAATCTATCGGGGACTACTACGCCTGTGCGAGGATCTCGGAAGCGCCGGTGCCCACGGAGAAGATGATCTCCCGCGGGCTGGGCGCCGAAGGGTTAGGCTGTTTGATCGCCGGAATCTTGCAGACCTGTAATGGGACGACCTCTTACTCCGAAAACATCGGGTCTATCGGTCTGACCCGCGTGGCGAGTCGTCGCGTCATCAGGGCAGGGGCGATCCTAATGCTCTTCATCCCAATCATTGGGAAATTCGGTGCCGTCTTGGCCACTCTTCCCAAACCCGTGGTCGGGGCCATGTTCGTCGGTCTGTTCGGACTGATCGCGGCGGTCGGATTGTCGAACTTGTCACTGGTGAACATGAACAACTCCCGGAACCTCTTCATCATCGGTCTCTCCTTCTTCATGGGGTTGAGTGTGCCTGCGCATTTTAGCGCACATGCCATCAAGTGGGCCGAATATGGGAAGATTGCGGAAGTTATTGGAAACATCCTTCAGGCCATTTTCACCACCGGTATGGGGGTGACCGCCATTGTGGGGATTATCTTGGACAACTTCTTGCCCGGGGCCACGCGTAAGGAGCGGGGACTCGAGGCTTGGGAGACCGAAGCATCCGATGAGGCCTGGGAAAAGGCCGAGGCGGAATGGGCTGCCATGGCCGAGGGTGAGATGCGTCCCGTGGTCATCGAATAACGTAAACTTCAGCATTGAGTTGCAATCAGGGGGGTGGGGGCATCCATCCCCCTGATTGTTCAGAATGAGTGTTTATATAAAGTATGAAACTTCGCCTCTGGATCGTCTATATTCTTCTCGTTTTGACGGGGATCGTTACCTTCTATGCGATTTTCAATATCGGAAACCCCCATTCTCTTTTCCGGCTGATCATCAAGACCAATAGGTATGATTTGTACATCGTCATGGGGGGATCGCTTATTGTCTTTTTTCTTGGATTCTTGGTCTTTTATTTTCGCCAGGAGGAAGGATTTTCTCAGCTTCTGTGGCTTAACAAGGATCGTATCCGGTCCTTACGGAAGCAGGGTTACAATGATGATCAGATCGCGGAGGATTTGTTGTCCGCCCTCGGGATGAAGAAGGGATATCGTTATAAGATGACCAAAAAGCGCCTGGTGTTGGAACTTTCAGCAATTCCGCGGGAGGAGTGAGATTCATTATCTACAATCGCAGGAATGGATATGGCTCGCCCTCGTTTTCTTTGCCTTGATGGGCGGGATCGCCCTGTGGCAATGGCGGGACAAGAGATGGATCTCCCGACGTTTCAAACCGGGGGAGGTCATCGTGATGAGTTTTGGCGTTACGTTCTATGGATGTGAGTCCGATACCGGGCGTTTCAGGAATTATACGGGACTTCTCCTGTTGCTGAGGTCCGGTCTCATGTTCCGTACCCGCTTTTTCGGGAAAGAATTTAAGATACCAAAAGAGGCCATTCGATCCGTCTATGTGGGGAAGGAACACAGAAGAAAAAAGCTGTATCAATATGTGATGAAGATTGATTTTATCAATCGTCGGGGAGAGCCGGATAGCGCGGCTTTCCGTGTCCCTTATCCGAAGCAGTGGATGTCTGCCATAGGAAAGACCCTTGAGGTAAAACCTGTCATGGATTTGCCGGTGGAGGAATAGCCAGATGTGGCGTTGGTCAACATTTGAGATTTTGGTTTTGCTTGTCTATCTAATATTGTTTACCTCTTCATACCTTACACAAACCTTCACGATTATTAAGAATAAGAGTTCGAAGAACGTGGATATGTTTGCCTTCATACGCCTCTGCATCGGGCAGACCTTTTTTACGATTTATTCCTTTTCTTTGAAACGGATAGGCTTTTTCTTGGGATCTGCATTGACGATGCTGAGTCTTATTATTTTATCGATTTTTATTTTTAAATATCGGGGAGTAAAAGACGTTTCCAAAGGAGGAATCCCTTGATTGTTACCCATGAAATAGAGTAAAACAGGGCAAAACATAAGGAGGCCTTTATGGACGAACCGTTGAAAGGGATAAAAGTCGTCGACATGACCGCGGCCATGGCCGGTCCTTTTTGCACGATGCTTCTTGCGGACATGGGCGCGGAAGTTCTGAAGATTGAACCTCCCGGTCGGGGGGATATGCTGAGGGATTTCGGTCCCCCTTTTATCGAAGGGGAAAGCGCCTATTTTCTATTGGTGAACCGGAACAAGCGGAGCATGACTCTGAACCTGAGGAGCCCGGAAGGGCTCGATATCCTGAAGCGTCTCGCCAAAGAAGCGGATATCGTTGTGGAGAGCTTCCGTCCGAATGTCAAGCATAAACTCGGTGTCGATTATGAAACGTTGAGTACCACGAATCCAGGGCTGATCTATTGTAGTATTTCAGGATTTGGCCAGGATGGTCCCCTGGCGTATCGCCCGGGATTCGATCCCATCGCACAGGGGATGTCCGGTTTGATGAGTGTGACGGGGTATCCCGAAACAGGCCCCACACGAGTGGGAGTCGCCATCGGGGATTCCCTTGGAGGCATCTTTGCCATGTATGGGATTCTCCTCGCCCTGATCGAACGGAATCGTTCCGGGAAGGGGCAATATGTGTCTACCTCTCTTCTTGAAGGATTGGTGGCGGTCCTTGGGTTTCAGGCTGCGAAGTATTTCGGAACCGGACAGGTCCCCGAGCGGAATGGAAACGATCATGCCATGATGTCACCCTATGGGACCTTTACCACGAAAGATGGCCATATCAATATTGCTGCAGGAAATCAGGGGATGTGGGAGCGACTGTGTAAAACGCTGGGTCTTGACGAGCTGGTTGATGATCCGAGGTTCTTGACCGTGAAAGACAGGGTTCTCAATCGGCCGGCCCTTTCCGCGATTCTGAATGAGAAACTGAAAGAAAAGACCAGCGAGGAGTGGATCGATATCCTCAATGACGCCGGCGTCGCCTGCGGCCCCATTCTAAACATCAAAGAAGTTTTTGAAAATGAGCAGGTTCTGCATCTCAAGATGCTGGAAGAGATCGATCATCCCCATTGCGGGAAGATAAAGACCATTGGGATTCCGACGAAGCTCAGCCGAACACCGGGGACGATTCGGAAGGCCCCGCCTCTGAAAGGGGAGGACACGGATGAGGTGCTGCGTGAACTTGGGTTTTCGGAGGAGAAGATAAAGGAATTCCACGAAGCCGGGATCGTTTGATTCAAAGGCGGTCTGATGGGATGTCAGGCCGCCTTGATTTTTCTTGGCTAATAATGATAAGAAGGCAGTAATGAATTTTTGAGGGAGGTATGGGGTGGCAGGAAAATGGCGTTACGTCGTTTTGGGATTCCTCGGCTTTATTTTCATCTTTTTTACTCCTTATTCTTTCGCGAAAAAAATCCCTTCCAAGGTGAAAGGCCCCATTAAGATTCAAGCTGATAAACTCATTTACAACAGAGATAAGAACACCTATACGGCTCAGGGCCATGTCGTCATTAAGAGTCAGAAAAGTGTGCTCAAAGCAGACAAAATCGTCATAAACAATTCAACAAAAGACGTAGAGGCCACGGGCCATGTACAGTTTACGGATGGGGAAGACGAGCTGACCTGTACCCACATGCGCTTGAACCTCCTGACGCATTTGGGCACCATTTATAACGGAACCCTAAAAACGAAGAAGGGGAATTATCGGATCACCGCCAGCCGTGCGGAGCGGTTGGGCCCCGAACGGTATCGAATTTACGATGGAACCTTTACGACCTGTAACGCCAAGAAACCCGCATGGCAATTCAAGGCAAAAAAGATGGACGTGACCGTCGAAGGTTTTGCGGTGGCCAGAGACGCGAAGTTTTATGCGGGAGGGATTCCGATCCTCTACTCTCCTTATCTAATCTATCCGACTAAGCGGAAGCGTCAGACTGGGTTTCTGTTCCCTATTTTCGGAGGGTCCAGCCATGACGGTGTCATGATCGGTGAATCCTTTTTCTGGGCTATCTCTGAAGATAAAGATGCTACCTTCACGGAAACCTATTACGGAGATCGCGGATTCAAGCATGGGTTGGAGTTCCGATACGCCCGGACATCCGACAGCAATGGGCAGTTGAACTTACACTATATCGATGATGATAAATATCACGGAAACCGATGGGCGGTGATCTACCGACACGATGAGTATCTTAAGAATGGGTTTTATGCAAAGGCGGATATTAACAGGGTCAGTGACAAGGACTATCTCGTCGATTTTAGCGAGGATATCCCCGGAAAGTCCGCCACGGACGCGCGCCGGGAGCAGCTCTTGAAATCGAAAGTCTCCTTTGGGAAAAACTGGAATAAATATAGTTTTAGCGGGGAGTTTTCCTATTACGACGATTTAACCAAGAACAACAATGACTATACGACGCAGCGTTATCCCTATCTGCGGTTCAGCGCGGCGGAGCAGCCCCTGTTTAACACCCCATTGAATTACAATTTTGACGGTACCTATGCCTATTATTACAAAAAGGAGGCGGAAAGACTCCAATACGCGGATCTTTACCCACACATTGCTTATCCCTTCGAACTCTTTCAGGTCCTTCAGATGAAGCCGATCGCCGGGTTCAGGGAAACCATGGTGTGGCCTTCCAATGTGGGCCCGAATGACGAGGATGACTTCGAATCACGGGGGATTCCGGACTTCAGCATCAACGCCTATACGGTGGTCCAGAGGATCTTCAAGACAAGCGAAACAAAGGCTTACAAGAACACCATCAAACCTGAAATAACCTATGAATACATCCCTGACATAAGCCAGAACGATCTCTACTGGTTGAGCCCAATAGAGAAAAGAAGTGTCTTGCACTATGGCTTGACGAGCTTTTTGATTGAGAAGAAGCTGAATAAAAAAGGAGAGTCCACGTATCGAGATTTCATGAGGTTCAAGATTTATCAGTCCTACAATTTTGAGGCGGAGGAAGGGGAATATGAATTTTCATCTATCTCTGCCCAGCTGGATTTGTGGCCTTCCAAATATATCTATTCAAAGACGACGACCTCTTTTGATCATACGAGCGGTGATTTCTCAGACCTTTACGAAACCCTGGTGCTTTCAGATAGGAGGGGAGACAGGCTCTCTTGTGACTACAATTACAGTAAGGTGGAGGCGGGACAGGATATAAACCAATTGGATCTTAATGCATGGATAAAGATTACAGACAAGATTCATCTTGCCTATACGACGAAATATGATTTCGCAATGAGTGATTTTATCGAAAGCACCTATGGGTTGGTTTATAGTCCCCAATGCTGGCGGCTCGATTTCCAGGTTCACGATATCAAGCGTTCCGAGGATGGAAGTATCCCAGCCGAAACCCAGTACCGTGTGATGTTTACCCTGGAGGGACTCGGTACGTTCGGCATGAAGTAGACGATGAAGGGTGTTATTCTCGCGGGGGGGACTGGATCGCGCCTCTTCCCGCTTACGAAGATTACCAACAAACACCTGCTGCCGGTTTTTGACCGGCCGATGATATTTTACCCGCTGGAGTGTCTCGTAAAGGCCGGGATACAAGACATCCTCATCGTAACAGGCGGCCAGCACGCGGGCGATTTTCTGAAGCTCTTGGGAAACGGCAAGGAATTTGGCCTCAAACATATCAATTACACGTATCAGGAAGGCGAGGGAGGTATCGCGGAGGCCCTTTCCCTGGCGGAATATTTCGCCGGCGGGGACAAGATCTGTGTCGTTCTGGGGGACAACCTCGTTGAGAGAAATATTGGACAGGCAGTCGAGGACTTTGAGCGCCAGCCATCCGGAGCGAAGATTCTTCTCAAAAAAGTTCCGGACCCGGAGCGATTCGGGGTTCCCGTTTTTAAAGGGGATCGGATCGTGAGGATCGAGGAAAAGCCGAAACAGCCTAAGTCTTCCTACGCGGTGACCGGGATCTATTTCTACGACACGAGGGTTTTTGACATCATCAAGACCTTGGAACCTTCCGAGCGGGGAGAACTCGAAATCACCGACGTGAACAACTGGTACATCGAACGTGGAGAGATGACGTGGCATGAGCTGGAGGGGTGGTGGACCGACGCAGGGACCTTTCGCTCCCTGCTCAAGGCGTCGAATCTCGTTGCGGAAACGGGGGCGAACAACCTTTAGGGGACTACGATATGATCGATGGCGTTGAGATAAAAAAACTCAAAGTTATTCCTGATGAGCGGGGGCGTTTGATGGAAATCCTCCGGTGTGACGAGTCCATTTTTACCAAATTTGGCCAGGTCTATATGACAACTACCTATCCCCACGTGGTCAAGGCATGGCATGCCCACCGGCTTCAAGACGATCACGTAACGGTTGTTTTTGGGATGATCAAACTGGTGCTTTACGATGCCCGAGAAGGTTCCCCAACCCAGGGGGAGATTGACGAATTTTTCATTGGGGAACACAATCCTCTTCTGGTCAAGGTCCCCCGTGGCGTGACCCACGGATGGAAATGTATCAGTGAAACGGAAGCGATCATTATCAATGTGGTGACAGAACCCTACAACTATGAGCACCCCGACGAGATCCGGATCGATCCCCATGAAAACGATATCCCGTACCGGTGGGAACGAAAAGACGGCTAAGACCCTTACGGAGCGATTGTGAAAATCCTGGTTACTGGTGGGTATGGGTTCATTGGGAGTAATTTCGTCCGGTATTTTCTTTCTCGGTATCCCGAGCACCAACTCATCAATCTCGACAAACTGACCTATGCGGGGAATCCCCATAACCTTGAAGATATTCAAGAAGGTGAGAATTACCGTTTCATCCGTGGAGATATCTCCGATCCCAAGGTCCTGGGGCCGATTTTTGAAGAAGGGATCGATGGTGTTATCCATTTCGCCGCGGAATCCCACGTGGACCGGAGCATCGAAGATGCCGCTGTCTTCGTTCAGACGAATGTCATGGGAACCTATCAGCTTCTGGAGTTCGCGAGGCTGTATAAAGTGTCGCGTTTTCTCCATATCTCCACGGATGAGGTCTATGGCGAATTAGGCCATGAGGGGGCTTTTACAGAGGAGATGCCGCTGCAACCTAACAGTCCCTACGCGGCCAGCAAGGCGGCTTCCGATCTGATGGTAAAAGCCTACTTCAGAACACACCGCCTTCCGGTGGTCATTACCCGGTGCTCCAACAATTATGGGCCCTACCAGTTCCCGGAAAAATTGATCCCGTTGATGATTACCAATGCGGTTCGAGATCTTCCCCTTCCGGTTTACGGGGATGGCCAAAATGTGCGGGACTGGATTTATGTCTTGGATCACTGCAGGGCATTAGCCAAGATCTTCTTCGAGGGGAAAGAAGGGGAGGTCTACAATATTGGAGGAAATGGGGAACGTACAAACCTGGAAGTAGTCCACCGGATCCTCGCGTATCTAAAGAAACCCGAATCCCTGATCACCTTCGTGAAGGATCGTCCCGGGCATGATTTCCGTTACGCCATGGATTTTTCAAAGCTCAGGGATTCTCTTGGGTGGGAACCCGAGGTTCCCTTCGAAGAGGGAATCGAAAAGACCGTCGACTGGTATCTTACCCATCGCGATTGGTGGGAGGCCATCCTTGACGGAACCTATCAAAACGGATGATTCGGGAGACCGGGTGACCCATGTGGCTTATTTTCGGAGGATCGGGATTTCTCGGATCGTTTCTGCGACGTCATCTTAAGGCGAGGAACATTCCCTTTCATTCACCAACCTCGAATCAGTGCGACATCCGGGACAAGAACGCCTTGAGGCGATGGATAGATGAGGTCGCGCCGGAGGTGGTAATCAACTGTGTTGCGCTCACGGGCGTGGATTTTTGCGAGGAGCATCCCAACGAGGCGTGGGAAATCAATACCCGAGCGCCGGCGATTATGGCCGCGCTGTGTCAAGAGAAGAATTCCTTTTTTGTCCATTTCAGCACGGATTATGTTTTTTCTGGGAGCAAGGGGAATCCTTACGTGGAATCGGATCTGACCGATCCCATCAACGTCTACGGCTGGACGAAACGTTTGAGCGAAGAATCCCTCCAGGCCGCCTATCCTGAAGGAACTCTGATTGTCCGGTCCGCCTGGCTCTTCTCGGAACATACCAAGGGTTTTTTTACCTTTCTTGCCGATGCCGTTGAGGAATCACGGGGAGAATTATCGGTTCCGCGGCAGGTAGGTTCACCCACCTATCTCGAAGACCTTGCGAAAACCACCCTGAAATTGGTAGAAAAAGGGCGGTCGGGACTCTTTCACGTGGTAAACGGAGGTGCCACGAGCTGGGTTGAACTGGCAGAATTTTTTCTTGCCCGTTTTCCAGGGGGTGGTGCCTTAAGCGTTTCAGAGAGGAAAGTGGACACCCGACCCGCGAGGCGACCCGTTTACAGTGTCTTGGCAACGGACAAGCTCAGAAAGACGGCGGGTTTGGAAGTGCGGCCCTGGCAAGAGGCGGCGGAAGCGTGTATTGAGAGGATGACAAAGAGGCGCAAGGAGTAGTTATGAGGATCTGCATGATTGGAACGGGATACGTGGGACTGGTCACAGGATGTGGACTGGCCGAGTTCGGGATGAAGGTTACCTGTGTGGATAAAATCACGGAAAAGATCGAAATGTTAAAGCGAGGGGAAATTCCCATTTACGAACCGGGGCTCAAAGATCTGGTGGAAAAGAACGTAAAAGAAGGCCGCCTGAGTTTCTCAACCGATATCCCGGAAGCCATCCGGAACAATTTGGTAATCTTCCTTGCCGTGGGAACCCCATCCGATGATGACGGGGGGGCCGATCTGCAATACCTCTTCGACGCGGTGGATGAAATCGCCCGTAATCTCAACGGCTACAAGGTCATTGCCATCAAGAGCACCGTCCCCGTCGGGACGGCGAAACGGGTGACCCAAAGGATCGCCGAACAGGTCGAGGGAGCCGCCTTCGATGTGGTCTCCAATCCCGAGTTTCTCCGGGAAGGCTCGGCGGTAGAGGATTTCCTGCATCCCGACCGGGTCGTTATTGGCACGGAGAGTGAGCAGGCGGTCGCCATTATGAAAGACATCTACAGTCCCCTATATCTGATTGAAACCCCTTTCGTCATTACCAATAACGAGACGGCCGAGATGATCAAGTACGCCTCCAATACCTTTCTGGCTGCTAAGATCTCTTATATCAACGAGGTAGCAAACATCTGCGAGCTGGTAGGGGCCGATGTCCATGTAGTGGCCCGTGCCATGGGACTGGACGGCCGAATCAGCAGAAAGTTTCTTCATCCTGGCCCTGGCTTCGGGGGCTCCTGCTTTCCGAAAGATACCCGTGCCCTCTATCATCTGGCGAGGGAGAAGGGATATGATCCTACCCTGATCGGGTCTGTGATCCGTGTCAACGAGAATCAGAAGACGCGGATGGTGGACAAGGTGAAACGGATGGTGGGGGGAGACTTGAAGGGAAAGGTGATCGGGGTTCTGGGGGTATCTTTCAAGCCAAACACGGATGATATTCGGGAGTCTCCTGCCATCTATGTGATCAAAAGTCTTCTGGAATCGGGGGCGAAGGTCCGGGCCTTTGATCCCGCTGCCCTTGGGGAAGCTCAGAAGGTGTTTGGAGACACCGTTACCTATGCCTCAAACGCCTATGAAGTGGCGGAAGGTGCGGATGCCGTCGTTCTCATGACCGAGTGGAACCAGTTCCGTAGCCTGGACCTCCAAGAGCTGAAGGGACGGATGAAGACCCCGATCTTTGTTGACACGCGAAACGTTTATGACCCCCGCAAGATGGCGCAGGCGGGATTCGCCTATGAAGGGGTAGGTCGTTGAGGCATTGCCTCTTTATAGGGGATGCCCATATCGTTCCGGAGGACAAGGCGTTTCAAGAGCGTTTGTCGAAATTTCTCGTTTCACTACCCGGTGTTTATGATCACCTCTTCGTGATGGGGGATTTGTTTGAGTTCTGGTTTGGGTTCGAGGGTTATTCCTATGAAAACGAATACGGCCCCGTTCTGGAGGCCTTTCGATACATCGTGTCAAAGGGTGTTCAGATCATCTATTTTGAGGGGAATCACGATTTTTTTATGGGGTCGATCTTCACGAGAGAGCTGGGTGCCCAGGTCTACCCTGATGCCCATTCTTTTGAGGTTGAGGGGGAACGTTGGTTCATGACCCATGGAGACCTGGTGGCGGCGGAAGGCCTGCGATACGGGACCTACCGTAAGCTCATTCGAAACCCCTTGACGTACGGATTGATCCGTCTGCTCGGTCCGAGGTGGACCTTGAAGATGGCTTGGAAGTTTGGGGCCATGAGCCATAAGGTCTATCATACGCCGGAGTCCTATGACGCCACAAAGTACACGACCTTCGTGAAGAAAAAGTTCGCCGCCGGGTATGACGCGGTCATCATGGGTCACACCCACAGGGCGGGGGTTATCACATATCATGTGGGAGACAAGGAACGTTTCTACGTCAACTGCGGAGACGCCAGGAACGCCGAAACCTATGTCACCTACCATCCGGGTCAGGGATTCGAGGTTCAGAAAGGACTGGAACCCTTAACGGGGGATACTACCCCTCAATCAGGGTAAGGATCTCGTGCCACAGATCCTTCTTACCTATACCCGTCCGGGCGGAGTAGGGGATGAGGACGACCGTTTCACCCCGGGAGACCTCCGAGTCCAAGACTTTTCTTATCTGAGCGATCTGTCGATTGGCTTGTTGTTTCTTGAGCTTATCGATCTTGTTCGCCACCAACACAGAAGGAATCTCCTCAATGGAAAGCCATTCAAGGAAGGCCAGTTCCTCTTCCTGAAGACCGCGGCGGATGTCAATGATTAAAACCATCCCCTTCAAATTGGGGTTGTTCAGCAGGAAGGCCTCCACAAGATCTTTCCAGTTTTTACGCATCGATTTAGGAACCTTGGCGTAGCCGAAGCCGGGGAGATCGACGAAGTAAATGGAATCGTTAACACTGAAGAGATTCACCATCCGGGTCTTCCCCGGTGTGGAACTTGTCTTGGCGAGGTTCTTCCGATTGAGGAGAGAGTTGAGGATCGACGACTTCCCCACGTTGGAGCGGCCCGCAAAGGCGATCTGATTGGGATAGGTGAGCTTCAGGTGTTCTTTTTCGGCGAAGGATTTAACGTAGACGGCCTTGGTGATCTTCATGATAGCGTAATCAGAAGAAGTTCTTGACGGTGGAGGCGACGTATTCGACCTCGGCGTCGGTGAGCTCCGGATACATGGGAAGGGAAAGAACCCTTTGGGCGAAGGTTTCCGCGTTGGGGAAGGTGCCCTTTGAGTGCCCGAGGTATTCGAAGGCTGGCTGCAGGTGGATGGGAATGGGATAGTGTATGGCCGTGCCAATGCCGTGGCTGGAAAGGTATTCTTGCAATGCATCTCGCCGGTCAGTTTGAACCACATAGAGATGGGAGACCGAGTATTCGCCTTCCCGATCCTTGGGTGGGAGAGTCAGGGGGAGTTCGGCAAATTCTGAGGAGTAGTACGCGGCGATCTCCCGGCGACGACGGTTGTAAGTGTCGAGGTGGGGTAGCTTGATCTTTAGCCACGCCGCCTGGATTTCGTCGAGGCGGTTGTTTGCGGCGATCAGGAAATGCTGGTGGCGGGCCTCCTTTTGACCGTAGTTGCGGAGCATCCGAACCCGCTGTGCCAATTCCAAATCGTTGGTGACCACCATTCCGCCGTCCCCGTAGGCGCCCAGGTTCTTGGTGGGGTAGAAGCTGAAGCATCCCATTGCTCCCGCCGTCCCGGCCATCACCTTGGGTCGGTCTTTCAACGGGAACCATCCCCCATGGGCCTGGCAGGCATCCTCGACGATGGGAACGCCGAATTCATCGGATACAGCGGTGAGACGGGCCATATCTTCTGGATGACCGTAAAGATGCACTGGGGCGATGGCCACATAATCTTGGAGCGTCCCGTGTCGTTTTGCCTGGGTGAGATGGTCGTGAAGCTTTTCGAGGTCTATCCGTCCTTCCTCAGGCCGGATATCCACGAATTCAGGGACACCCCCATGGATCGCCGCGGCCATGGCCGTGGCGACGTAGGTAACCGGTGTGGTGAGGATCTTTTTGCCCGGTGTCAATTCCATGGCTTGATAGGCCAGGCTGAGGGCCCCCGTGCCGGATCCCACGCCGATGGCGTACCGGCAACCCAGGTAGTCGGAGAAGGCTGCCTCGAACGCCTCAAGATGGGGCCCGAGGATGAATTGCCCCGTTTCGAGGGTCGACCAGAGGGCCTGGTCGATCTCGTCTTTCAAGGCCCTGGCCTGCCGTGTCAGATCGAAGATCTTTATGGGTTCCAATAGTGCTCTCTGTGATTATTGTAGAATTCTACGGTTTTGCGTATCCCCTCTTCGAGAGAGACCTTGGGGTCCCACCCAATGGTTTTCCGGATCTTCGTGATATCCGCCACGTAGTCTCCCGGTTCCACCTCCTTGCGTTCCCGGGTGAACGGCACATGGGCAACATTCCCCTTGCCTGTTACGGCCACGATCGTTTCTGCCAGGTCCTGGAAGGAGATTCCCCGGCCGGTTCCTACATTGTAGACATCCCCGTAAGCTCGGGACGTCGTGGCGGTTTGGAGGAGTGCGTCGATCAGGTCATCCACATAGAGGAAATCTCTCAGGATGCTTCCGTCCCCGAAGACGGGAATGGTTTCGTTATCCATGGCCTTTCGTATAAACCAGTTTAGGACCCCGTACTCGTCGTGCATCATCTGATGGCGCGGACCAAAGGTGTTGGTGATCCTTAGACAAACGCCGCGTAAACCCTTCACGTTGTGGTAGACCAGGACCATCTTCTCCGCTGTGAGGTTCGTGATGGCGTAGATGCCGACAGGGTTGGTGGGATGTTCCTCGTCCACGGGGAGATGAACGCTCTTCCCGTATTCCCCCCGTGTTCCTGCAAAAATGATTCGGGTGTCGGGGTTATGGTGATGGCATGCCTCCAGCAACACGAGAGTTCCCTTGCAATTGATATCGAGATCCTGGATGGGGTTACGCATGCTGTCTACATGATTGACCTGCCCCGCCAGATGGAAGATGTAGTCTTTCCCCTGGACGAGGTAGTTCATGGACAGCTCGTTCCGAATATCACTGAAATTGATATGAACTTGATCCTTGATGGGCTCTATATTGAAGAGGTTCCCCCCCTGCCTGGGGAGCATGTTGTCGACGAGGGTCACGTTGGCGCCCAAGCCAACCAGGCGTATGGCCAGATTACTCCCGATAAATCCCAGGCCACCCGTGATCAGGACATTGGCGTTTTCAAAGGGGTTTGTCACGTTCCTCCTCGTTCTGTGGAACCTTGTAGAACTCCCATAGTTTAGCATACTTTGTCAGGACATAGAAGGCGCTCGCAGCGGCGATATAGAGTCCAGGGAATCCATCGAGGAATCCCCTTTTCAGAAAATACTCCTTGAGGAATCGAAGTATGGAGCGGAAGAAGATGTGGACGGGCCCCACCTTCCGGCCCTGTTCGAACATATCCCTCGCCGCCGTTTCGGAATAGTTGTCGATGGTTTGGACCTGTCCTGAGATGTTTCGATAGGGAAAGTGAAGGTAGGGATGTTTCAGTTCCCCCACGGGGCCGTCCACCGTGACCTTCGCGTGGAGATCTCCCTCCCATCGTCCCCTATCTCTGCGATACAGGCGGATTTCCCTATCGGATGCCCATGCCCCGTGTTTGATCCAACGCCCCATAAAGAAGTTGCGGCGAGAGATGACGTATCCGTTGTAGGTTTCCCCGTTGTTGGCTAAGGTGTGGCGAATTTCATCCCAGACTGTTTCCGGGACCACCTCGTCCGCGTCCACGAACATGATCCAGAGGTTTTTCGTCAAATCCGCCGCCTTCTGGTACTGCCGTCGGAATCCCGCCCAATCCTGATGGTAGAGTTTGACGGGATAAGACTTGCAAATCTCGATCGACCGGTCGGTGCTTCCGGAATCCAATACCACCACTTCGTCAGCGTGTGGAACCACGCTTTCCAGACAAGCCCTTAAGGTGCGTTCGTTGTTGAAGGTCAGGATGTAAACGGAAATGGGGGGAAAGGGTTTATCCATGGGTTTTTTCTTTAATTACCTCGTCGTATAGTTGGAGAATCCGGTCGATGTGGTTGTCAAGACCAACAGACGCGACCAATAGTGGGGATTGCTGAAGAGCCTCCGCCCGGATCTCCTCCGGGAAGAAGTGATAAATGGCTCTCGCGATCTCTTCTGGGTCATCATTGTTCTCTAATACCATACCCGTGGCTGGAACGTCTATGAGGGTATGGGTTCCGTTCCAGTGTGACGTGATAACGGGCAGGCCCGAGGCCAACGCCTCCAAAACCACGAGTGCGGCGGAATCGTAGAAGGTGGGCAGTACGAAGATGTCCGATGCGGTGTAGAGCTTTTCCATTTCCGAAGATGGGCCGAGGAAGGCGACGAACTTGCTCACTCCCAACTTGTCTGCGAGCCTTTTCCACCGTTTGTGAGACTCATTCCCCGCAACCAGAAGGCGGAAGGGGTGATTGTTATCCGCTATTTCTTTCAGGACGGTCAGACTCCGAAGAAGGGGGTGAAGACCTTTGAGCCGGAAGTTGTTTCCCGCGAAAAGGAGAGCGATCTCGTCATCGGACAGCCGAAGTCGCTCCCTCTCCGCGGCACGGAATCTCTCACGGTTCCGGGGGCTGAAGCGGTCGAGTTCCGCGGGATTTTGGATGAGCACGATTTTATTCTCGGGGATTTGCGGGTAGCGTGCTCGGATATGCTCCCGGATCATGGGAGAGATGGCAAGGATACGGCGGGTTTTCTCTGAAAGGTATTGTTGCCTCTGAAGGGATAAGATCGTTTGTTCTTTCGGTGACAGGAGTCGTTGTATCCTTTTGAAGGCCCTATGAAATGCGTTATCGTAGGAGGCGAAATATCTTTCCAGCCAGACCTGTTCTACGCCCCCGTGTGGGTTGAAGACATCGGCACCCACAGTGTGCCCTACATCGTGAACGATGTCGAAATCTCCTTTTTCGATCTCCTCTCGACAGTTGCGAGCGAAACTCAGAACCTTGAAAAATCCGGGCCAGTCGGGAACCTTAATTCGGTGGTAATGAATTCTTTTCGGAGGGGCGCCAGGCGGAAACCTCCGTGCCAGGATCGTAACATCGTGGCCCCGCTCGGCAAGCTTCTCGGCAAGGATCTGGACGTATCGCTCACCGCCTCCTTTGGCGGGTAGGAACCGGTCAATGACAAGGGCGATTTTCATCGGAACAGTCTTTTGGCCTCTCGAGGTTCAGGGTTTTCAAAACAAATCATGCTAACACAGGGGAAACGAAGGTGTCAATTTGCTGTCTTGTAGCACATGGCTGAAGGCATTCCCCTGAAAAGACCTTTAAAATATTTTGCCATTTAGGTATAATTATGGATATCAAGTAATAATTTAGGATAATTTAGGATAATTTTCTTGACCACCCTTGTATTTTATGGTAGGAGGATACGGAAATGAGTCAGGAAATCATGAACACGAAAGAAGTAGCCAACTATCTCGGCCTGAACGAGAAGCGTATCTACCAGCTTGCCAAGCTTGGGGAGATCCCAGCAACCCGTATCGGTGGGAAATGGATCTTCCCGCGGGCCCTAATGGATCAATGGATCTTAGAGCGGGCAAAAGGTAATCTTAAGGGCAATGTAACGATTCCCGCCCACATCCTCGTGGTCATGGGCAGCAACGACTTTGCGTGGGAGATCGTGGGACACATGCTACAAGATACCCCCTACCACATGGTGGTTTCGATGGCCAACGTGGGGAGCACGGGAGGGTTGATTGCCTTGGAGCAAGGATTGGCGCACGTGGCGGGAGTTCATCTCTTTGATCCGGAAACGGGGGAGTACAATCTTCCCTACTTCCCAAAATTTCTGCAGGGAAAAGAGATTGTGGCTTTCCATCTCTTCGCCCGGGAGCAGGGACTCATGGTAAAACGGGGAAATCCCCTAAAGGTCGGAGGGGTTGAGGAGCTTGCCCGTTCGGAGATCCGTTTTGTCAATCGGCAGAAGGGCTCGGGGACCCGCCTGCTTTTCGACTATGAGCTGAAACGTCGCGGAATTGACCCGGAAGAGGTTCGAGGCTACCACCACGAGGTGAATACTCACCTGGCCGTGGCTATGGAGATCCTCAGGGGAAGGGCGGATTGCGGGATGGGTGTCGATTCCGTCACGAGATCCCTTGGTCTGGGATTTATCCCGATCCGCGAGGAGAGTTACGATCTGGTGGTCCTGAAGGAAAACATGAACCTTCCTCAGGTTAAATCTCTCCTCAAGGTGATTCGATCCGGGGAGTTCCGCGAGGCCCTCGAAGGTGTGGGTGGATACGGTTTGGAAGCCGCGGGAGAAAAAATTTGGGAGGGAGTTGTGTGAAAAAGGGTTTTGAACGCGGAAGGTTTGCAGGTGATTTACAGTGGATCTGTGGCAGTTTATTTTGTTTGTTATTCCTGGTTTTGGCTGTCCCTTCACATGCGAAGACAAACAAGGACAAAAAGAAGGGAAAATTAACGTTCGGGACAGAGATCCGTCTCAGATTTGAGTCCCAGGACAACTTCAACCTGAAGTTCTATGGTCCCGATCCACCCAACGGGGATACCAATGACAAATTTGTCTTGTGGCGACTCCGTATGGGAGTGGACTACAGACCCAACGAGGTGATTCATCTTCGGCTATGGGGGCAGGACGCCCGTGACTTTGGGTGTGGGTTTGATAAAGAGGACTTCTATAACCCCATCTTCCGGATGGAGACGAATCCGTGTGAGGATCAGCTCGAGCTCTGGGAGACATATCTCGAAATCAAGAAGCCGTACAAGTGGCCGGTGGCGCTGAGAGCAGGGAGGCAGCGGATCTATTACGGGGACAAGCGGGTGTTCGGTCCGGGACAGTGGGGAAACTCGGGAAGGTGGATCTGGGATGCGGTCAAGATGTCCTTTTTCATCCCCAAAGGCTTCATCGACGTCTATTACGGCCGCACCCAGCTGCATGAACCCACCCAATTCAGCCTGAACCACCGGCACGGCTTCGAATCAGTCGGAACCTATTCCCACATCACCCTTCCCGAAAGTTTGCTTTCCATCGGGGTGGAGCCTTTTGCCATGACCAAATACGACCGTCACAAGCGATACAGGGGAGAAGGCGGAAAGCTGGGGGATCTGAAGGCGGCCTATGCGGGGATACGGGTCTTTAAGAAGAATTTGCATGGGTTCGATCTGGATGTGACCTACGTCCGTGAGTTCGGCGATTTTTCGGATGATACCATCCAGGCGTATGGGTACCATTTGCTTGCGGCCTACAATTTCAACACCTGTCCTTACCGTCCTCGGATCAGCCTCGAGTACTCGGTGGGATCAGGGGATGACGACCCGAAGGACGGGAAGCGCAAAACCTTCGATGGGGCATTTGGTGCCCGCGATAGGGTGCTTGGGCGGATGAACCTCTTTCGGTGGTGGAACATCAGGGACGCCCAGATCAATTTGGAACTACGACCGAAAAAGTGGAAATGGTTTTACCTCAAAACAGAACTTCACAAGTTCTGGTTGGACGAGAAAAAAGACGGCTGGTCTCTAAACCCGAAACGTTACAGGGATAAGACAGGAAACTCGGGGGACGAGGTAGGCAAGGAGTTTGACATCGTTCTCAAGTTCGATCTTCCCAAAGGTCACCAGATTCAGGCGGGTTACGGCCATTTCTGGCCGGACGAATTTGTTAAGAAAGTCGCTTCCAACAGGCAGGCCAACTGGTTTTTCCTCCAGTGGCAATACACGTTCAACTGGAAGATCTTATGAACGAGAACGGGGGTTTTACCGTGAGGGAACAGTCTGAATGAAGATGAAGATGCAGATGCGGCAAAGATATCTCTGGATGGCCTTTTTTTTCGTAGGGATTATTTTCCTTTTCCACGGGGCAGGAATTGCGCAGACCAAGCCCAAGGCAGTGTATGGCACTGGTCAGGCCACGTTCGTAGTGGCTACGGGCAGCCCCGGGGCGTTGGGGTTGCTCAAAGCCCTGGCCGATCCCTTCTGTAAAGCCAACGATTGCCGCCTGGTCTGGTACAAGAAAGGGAGCGGCGCGTCCCTTGCCTTCATGAAGGCGGGGAAGTGTGACGTGATCATGGTGCACGCCCCCGCCGCGGAGAAGAAGGCCGTGGCCGAGGGATGGGCAACCCATCGAACCATCATCGGGGCGAATCAATTCTTCATCGTGGGTCCCAAATCGGACCCAGCCGGAATCAGGAAGGCCACCTCGGCCAAAGAGGCATACGCCATGATCGCCAGGGCAAAGGCCAAATTCTTCTCGCGGGGCGACAATTCCGGGACCAACAAGCGGGAATTGAAGATATGGAAACTGGCGGGGATTACTCCCTCCGGGTCCTGGTACATTATTACCCACGACTTCATGGGCCCCACGCTCCTGCGAGCGGATCGGGAAAAGGGCTACTTCATGACGGACAACAGCACCTACTACGTGAAGAAAACCAAGATCAAGCACCTCGTGCCCCTCTTCAAGGGAGATCCTATTCTCATCAACGTCTATCACGCCTTGATGCCGAACCCAAAAAAGTACCCGAAGCGCAACACGAAGCTGGCCCGGAAATTCATCGATTTTGTTGCCTCGCCCGAGGGCCAGAAGATCATTAAGGCCTTTGGGGAGAAGCGGTATGGCCGTCCTCTCTATCAGGATGCGGCTGTGGCCCTGAAACTGGAAGAAAAACTGGAGGGAAAGTCCGAGTCTGAGAAAATCTCGGGAAAAATCGTCATCTTCCACGCGGGCAGCCTGACCCTTCCCCTCTACAAGATGGAAAAGGCCTTTGAGAAAGCCCATCCCGGGGTGGATATCGTCCGGGAGGCGGCGGGAAGCCGCACCTGCGCCCGGAAGATTGTTGACCTGAAACGTCCCTGCGACATCATGATCTCGGCGGACGATTCCGTCATCGACAAGTTTCTTATCCCCGACTACGCCGATTTCAACATCCGCTTCGCCAGCAACCAGATGGTCTTGTGTTACACCGACAAGAGCCGTCATCACGAAACCATCAACGCGGACAACTGGTACAAAATCCTCCTGGATAAAAAGGTGGTCTGGGGGCAGTCGGATCCCAATGCCGATCCGTGTGGTTACCGGGCCCTGATGGTGATGCAGCTCGCAGAAAAGTATTATGGCATCAAGGGACTGTATAGATCCCTCCTGGCAAACCGGCCCATGAAAAACATCCGGCCCAAGTCGGTGGAATTGGTGGTGCTTCTCCAGACGGGTGACATGGACTACGCCTGGGAGTACCGCTCCGTGGCGGTGCAGCACAAATTGAAGTTCGTGGAGCTTCCTACCAAGATCAACCTGGGCAGCACCGATTACAACGACTTTTACAAGCACGCCGTGGTGGAGATCTCCGGGAATAAACCGGGAACCAAGATCAAAAAGGTGTGTAAGGCCATCACTTATGGTGCGACGTTATTGAAGAAGGCCCCCAACCGCCCGGCGGCCATCGCCTTTCTGAGCTATCTCCTCGATCCTGAGGGGGGCGTGAGGATCCTCAAGGCCATGGGACAGCCGCCCATCGTCCCCGCCTGGGTTACCTCGAAGGCCATGAAAGAAAAGGTGCCGTCGGCGTTTCGCGAGCGAGTGGTGGTACGGAAATAGAAGGGGTAAAGGGTGAAAGGAAACGCGAAGCACCAGATTTACCTTGAATTGGAATTGCGGAAGGCCTTGAGGTTCAGAGTGCCGAAGGGCGTGAAGCTCACCTTGATGCTCATGAGAACGGCCAGAATCACCG
>JAOZMY010000156.1 GCA_029934085.1 bacterium
GGCCTGGGATACGCCGTCAGGAAAAAAGGGTGGTTGACCGAAGAGTTTATGGCATCCGGAAACAGGCTATTGTATATGGTAGCGATTCCATGCCTCCTCTTCCACAAGATCTCAACGGCGCCCTTTCAGGGCAGTTTCTTCCCGCGGCTCATCGTGGGATGTGTCCTCTCCATCGTCCTCATGAGCGTGATAATTCTCATCGGCGGGAAGTTCCTCCCCTTTTCAAGGGGTAAATTCGCGACTTTTCTACAGGGATGCATTCACGGGAATATCGGCTACATTGGACTGGCTGTCTGTTATTACAGCTTCGATGAAAAGTATTTCGGCATCGCAGGGGTGCTGGCAGGGTTTTTCATTATCACCCAGAACATCTTGTCGGTAACGTATTTCCACCTTCTTGTGGACCAGGGGCCCTCACACCGGGGAGGAACAATCGGTAAGCTGATGGTCAATCCAATTATCCTGTCCACCCTCGCGGGGCTGGCGGCTTCCTTCTTTCACCTCACCCTGCCGGTGGTGGCAGAGAGGACGATGATGATCGTGGGACGCATGGCGCTTCCCACAGCCCTTCTGATTATCGGCGGTTCCCTTGACATGAAACAGGTATTCACCGACCTGAGGTCTTCCCTTTTGTCCTCAGCGCTGAAGATGGTCCTTTTGCCAACGCTGGGGGTGGTGGTCTTTACGCTTCTGTCGGTCCCGAAGGACCTATGGGTCGTGGGTATCACCCTTCTCTCCACCCCCGCAGCCACGACCTGTTACATCATGTCACGAGAGCTCCACGGTGATCCGGACTTGGCCTCCTCTATCGTGACCACGAGTATCTTACTATCCCTCTTTACCTTCGTCTTCTGGCTTTCCCTCTTCGGCAGTTGAGGAGAGGAGGTCGGCTTCCAATCGATTAACCCCGACAAGCCATTTCCGGAGCCTTTCATTCATGGCTTGAATGGATTCTTCCGTCCATTGATAAAAGCCTTGCCCCGTTTTCATGCCGAGCTCTCCCTTTCGCACCTTCTCCTCCAGTAACGGGCTCGGTTCTTTGCTATGACTAATATGGGGAATCAGGGCGTTGTAGATGGAAAGCTTGAGATCCGCTCCGATGATGTCGCACTGTTCGAAAGGTCCCATAATCCCCAAGCGCCTTCCGAAACTGCTCTTGATGGCAAGATCGACCTCTTCGGGGGTAGCAATGCCCTGCTGGACCACATTGAAGGCCTCCCTGAAAAGGGCAACCTGAATTCGATTGGCGATGAAACCTGGACTCTCCTTCCGGACAATGGCGACCTTCTTCCCGATATCCCTCAACAGAGAGGCCACCTTCTCAACGGTCTCCTCGGCCGTCGCCTTTCCTCTAACCACCTCAACCAGTGGCACGAGATAGGGAGGATTAAAGTAATGGGTCCCCACGATACGTTCCGGGCTGGAAGTGTTCTTCGCGTATTGAGACGGGGTAAAGGACGAGCTATTGCTTGCAAGGATAGCCTCTGCCGGGCACAACTTATCAAGTTGCTGGAAGATGGACTGTTTCAATTCAAGGTTTTCAAAAACTGCCTCGATGACAAGCCTGGCCCCCTTTACAGCGGGTTCAAGCGCATCATAGACGCGGATTCGAGAGAGCGTCGTAGCGATGTCCTCAGAAGGGAAAACCCCTTGGGCCGCGAGGAGATTTAGATTTGATTCAACCCGTTGTTGAACCGTCTCCCTCCGTGCCGCTTCACTCTCGAATATCCTTACCTGAAATCCGTGCTGGGCGAACTCCTGCGCGATGCCATGACCCATGAGACCCGCACCCACAACGGCAACAGAAAAATCTGAACGATCAATCATAACCGACTCCTTCCGTGTAGCCTTTCAACGACATACCACTTGAAAACTTTCCATGTTAATGTTTAATCACCAACTATGGGAAATGTAAAGAACGGATCTTTATTAGGCGAAGATTATGAGAGACTTCTACGTGAGGTCGGAGGAAATTATGTAACCCTCGAAAAGGAAATTCGGATCGCTATCGACCACGTAGTTGGCCCCGTCTGTGCAGTCTGTCAACGTGTTTGCTGTAAGGCCAGTTATTGCCAACGAACACTAAGAAACCCTTGGTATCGGTTTCTATTCAAGAGCTTTAACAAGAAAAAGGGGTTGGCTTGGGAGCGCCGAGAGCCTCCACCGGGGATAGGGACAAAAGGTTGTGAAATTCGGGCGGGACGATATGCCTACTGCTATTCCTATAACTGCCGAAAAGTCCTATCTTCCCTGGAAACCGATGAAGCACGAAAGACCTTCCAAGAAATTTCCGACATTTTGAAAAACGTGGGGCTGAATTTTATGGGGAAGCGGCACCTTACAGATGTCAGGGACTGGCAGGAAATTACCCCAGAACGACTTCGAGCGCTGAACAAAAAAATCGAGGAGGGAACGAAGCGTTTCCATGAACTCCGTTCCCTCCTCTTTATGGATAAACCGGGAAGTTAATTAAACCCGGATTACTTTCTAAACTTCCCCCGCTTAGATACTACACGTTCCAGAAAAGAGATTATGCTCCGCCCATACCGGTGTGATTGAAAAACCCGGACGAAATCCGCCGTCACTGTAATCGACTTTTATTTCCTTTACATATTTCTTCAACATCTTATCCACAAGGAACGTAAGGTCTTGGATCTTAAAAACCTCATCTGTCTCTTTTGGCTCATCCAGAGCCAATCCAAAGGATGGGCCCGATCACCCACCTGGAGACATGTAGACCCTCAAGGCGTAATCCACGTCGTTCTTTTTCATGTAGTCTTTTATCATTTCTATTGCCTTGTCCGTTACTTCCAGCATAATTTCCTCCTTCTTTAAGGTTTTGTTAATATAGCTATATTTTTTCTGTTGTCAAGGTCTTTTTGACGGAAGATAACTATTTTTTGGGATATTTTTGGCATGGAAAGCCGGAGGGATCCGAGAAGATTTTTTCGCGATGAAGAACTGTCTGTTGACATTTTATAAGAAAAA
>JAOZMY010000073.1 GCA_029934085.1 bacterium
CCCTCGTTGTTGTCTTCACGAAGTTCTCTTAACTTATGGGTTACATCCGCGACCACGCGAATATCCGAAAGTCTCCGACCGGGAGCCGGTATCCAGACCCAACTTATATTTTTGGATTGCCCCTTATCTAAATTTGCTACAAAAGCCTTTCCGAGGAATGTTTCTTTTGTGGCCCCTCTACTCAATTTCCCGGGAGATGATATTCCCGCGGGAGTTGTTACAGCATAAAAGCCCACGTAAAACCCCTTTGCGGGTCCCGGTCCAATATTTTTAACTACACCGACGAGCCTCCGTCCTCCCCCCATAATCCAGACATTGGTAACGGTCAAATCAGGAAGAAGCGATCCGCTTGTTCCAAAAATTGGGTATCCTTGAAGATCGATAATCTTCCATTTGCCACCGAATTTTTCCAGCATGATTCTTACCAACCCCCGCTGTCGCTCAAAAGGGGCATTCAAAGAAGGGCGATACTGTTTCTCCCACACGGCTTGATAGATAGCCCTGTTTTCAGACAGGTATAATCTCTCATCTATTCTTTTCAAACGGATATCTTTGTAGAGATCGAAATCACCCTCGACCGCTTCTTTGAAAGCGATGTAATTGAAAAATTTCTGCTGACTGAATAAATCGATAAACTTGGTGACCTTCCTCCTCTCGTAGTAATCTTCTAACTTGTTGATCACCTTGTAGATCGCCTCCTGATCGGTTTCAGTTTTGGCGGCATGTGAGAAGCCGGCAAATCCGAAGGCAGCCAAAAAACTGACAATTATTAAAACATTTGTAAAAATGCGAGGGAATTTCTTCATAATTTCCTCCATAAAAATTTTCGGGCGCAACCTGTTAAAATCTCTCACAACATATCCACTATAATCCGAAGATAGGATACCCCTGAATATTGATAATTTTCCAAGCCTTCCCTTCCTTCTCCAAATAAATCCTCACCGTCCCGCTCACACGCTTCATTCTACTAGCCTCATGGGGAGATACGATCATGGGCATGTACTGCTTCTGCCACGTGGCTTGATGAACCGCCATCCCTTTCGACACGGTCAGCCGTTCGCTGGTCCGTCTTAAACGGATGTCACGGTTCATGTTGAAATCGTTCTGCACGGCATTCTGGAACGAAATCAGATTGGAAAATTTCCGCCGGCTAAACAGGGACATAAAACGGGTGAGTTTTCTCCTCTCGTAGTATCTTTCCATTTGATCAATAACCCTCTTAACCTCCGCTTTTTCCCCGTTTACATCATACGATCCAGCCACCGGATTTACCACAAAAGAAGAAAGCAAACCACAAAACACCGTCACGAGAATTATCCTATGTAAATTGAACTTCCCCATCTTCCTTCCTTCGGCAGCTATTCTCAAAACCTCTTCGTCAACTGAAATCCGTAGATCTCTTCCTTGTAATCGTCATTCCCAAGCTCATAATTATGATCCTCCAACTTGTAATACAGACCCAACAACTTATCCTCATGCCCGAAAATTCTGTAGGTAAGACTTACGTCAAGGGTGGTTGTTTCCGAATCATTCCCGCCACCGGCAGTATTCACGTCCTCATCGATATAGGAATAAGCTACATCAGCATCCCAGTCCTTTCCAAGGTTCATCTGACATCCGGCCGTGTAGGTTCTCGTGTATCGCAAGGTTTCAAGAACCATAACCGTGATATCCCCACTCGTTACCTCCAATTGCTCCACCCCTTCCACATCGATGGGAGTCTGACTGCTACCAGCGGTTTTCCCACGTTGTCTTTCCCATTCGAATCCCACATAAGGACTGAATTGAAAACTCCCCTTTGTAAACGCACGGTCCAATCTAAAACCGAAACTATGGGTCTTCACATGATTCATGGCATCCACGTGATCCTTTTCGTCTCGAATCTCTCCCTCGGCGCTTATGTTGAACCCGTAGATACTGTAATCGGCGGTCATGCCGGCCGTGTCCGTATCATTGTCAACGGAATCATCCCCCGTATCCGTGGAGGAACGACTGAATTTAAACCCAACAGTCAAGTTATCCAGATGGGGGATCTCCTGGAACGTAATCGAAAACTCCGGCATCTTGTGGCGGGTAGTTGTCTCAAGTTGGCCGTCCAAATTGTTGCGTGCCCCTCGATACCCCAACTCTAAAGAAACCATGGGCCAAGGATTCAATCCCAGTGTGGCAAAATACTCCTCTGTGTCCGGCGAGCTGATCCCACCAATACTCTGAAATTTTGGTTCCACCCGGGAGTAACCCGCGTGAACCGTAAACATCCCTTTCGTGAAATCGCCCCCCAGGCGGTATGCGCCATCCGTGACGGATTTCAATCGCTCATTCACTACTTCCTCGAGTTCCCCTCCTCGTTCGCTGGTCGCCTTGAACCAGCTCCACGCCGCTTCCCCGTTAAAGTTTAAGGCATTTTCCATCAAACTCAGGGCGAAATCCACACTTCCGACACGGTTTTCCAAAGAGGGGCTCGTAGAATCCGACACCGATCCCGGATCGTCTTTCCCATTGATAAAGTTGAAACCGATTGTCAACGGCTCCGTCGGCACAAAGGAAACACGAATACCTTCGTAATAACGATCATAACTCTGATTTTCAAGATGTTTCCAGAACGCCTCCCACCTGTCGTTTTGGATCCCAGCCAAAGCAATAATCTTCAGACCTTTAAGATCTTGGAATTCCTTCTCAAAATAAACACCCCGAAGGGCCTGATTAAACGTAAAATCGCTTAATGTTCCAAGATAGTCTCCCAATGTGAAAAGGTATCCCTGATTGCTGATATTGATATGGAAATCGACGATACTTGCGTGTTCCGTGTCCACGTATTTATCGTCAGTCAATCTCGTATTGAAAACCATCTCAAATTCACGTCCGTTTTTCCCATGGTGCAAAAGCGTCAGATCCAATTCCTGAAGAAATTGGGGGCCTTCATCCAGCTGGGCATTGTCCTTGTTCCCACTGAGCTGATTGTAATATCCGCCAAAACGTTCCTCGCCATGGAGTTCAAAGGCCTTCTTTTTTTCCTCCTTCTGAGGTGTCAGCACCTCATTTTCTTTCTCACCCGCCGAATTTGTAACCTGTGCCGTCATCACAGGAGACGCCAGATGAACCGGCCGCATATTCCTCCAAAGCTTTTCTATTTGGGTGTCTGACATCTTCGCAACCCTTACCTGATTCATCCTCGAGCCCGCAAAACCAGTAGAGCATAGAAATACTGTTAAAAACGAAATTACGCCTACCATTCCCCATGTCTTAAAATTCTTGTGCGAACGATTCACAGGCCCTCTCCTTTTTAAGTAAGTTCAAAAATACACAAGAAAGTTCAAAAAAAATTCCAGAAGGATAATTCTCCTCCTGGAACGGAAAACAAATTTTGAAACAATAAAAAATAAAGGAAACCATGTAACCGCCTTGACAAAGGATTAATACCATTAGGGACTGAATCCTCATCTGAAACGCCACACCTAATTAAATCGATACATATGAATTTCTACCACACCCCAAACAGGTTTTCAAGAGAAACATCGTTTACTAAACAATACATTTATTTAAGGGGCTTTTTAAATTGAATCAGCTGTAACTTTATGGTATTTTCTCTCATAGAAAAAGATGATTTTGAACCTTTCGGCCCATTCTCACACTTACTATGTGAAATGAGGAAAGCAGAAAAAAGAAAGAGACCTAAAACATTCAAACCGCAAGACCATCATCATTTTTGGTCTTACGTGATAATCGTTTGTTTCTGCCTCTTACCCAATACTATATCAGCGGCAGTGGTTCAGGTCACCCCTCCCCCTCCCGCCTCATCACTCCAAATTAGCAAACCCTTAAGAAGGGACGTGAAATCCCTTTATTGCACTGCTCCCGATATAAAGGGCATGACACACCGTGAAGCCGCCATAAAATTAAGAAAATTAGGTCTGCGAATCAAGGCAGTTAAAAGTATATATCACCCCACGATCCCTACGGGCCATGTCATTTCCCAATCCCCTCCCCCCGCGAAAAAAATACCGGAAGAATCTACGATAGAGATCATAATTTCAAAAGGCCCCGCTCCCATGCCTAACTTAAAAGGTAAAACATGGGCCAAGGCAGTAAAGATCCTTTCCGGCAAAAACACCCTGGATACAATCAATTTTGCCCCTTACCATTTAAGAGTCGTCAGAAAAAACGTGCTTTCAAAACAGATGCCAGAAACCATTGTGGATCAAGTCCCTCCAAAAGGCCGACCCCTTCATCTTGGAAGCACGGTCACCCTGCTTGTCTCAAAAGGAAACGTCCGCTCCAGCCGGACAATCACTCCAAGCGTTGTGTCAACCAACAGGATCGAGAAGAACGAGCACATTTTCCTCACTCAATCTCCAAGAACTGCCAAGTCTGCGGCCAGAAACCTTGAGGCATATTCCATAGAACCCCGAACACCGCGCTCATCCCGTCCTATCTCAAAGTTTTATGTCCACAAGAAACGGCTCACGGAAGGCGTCCCCGTAAAACTCCAGCTGAAAGGCAGTCCTTCGCGACAAACACATCCTGTATTTTATCTCGGCAACCACAAACTCACCTCACGGCATTCCAAGCACCCCAATGAAGTCCTCCTAAACACGAAAGGAGTCCCGGCTGGAAACTATCCCCTCATCGCGATGATCCGCGGCAAAAGAGAGGTTATTGGGCATATTAGAATCGTAAAGACTCAAGAGAAATCCACCAACATCCTGCATCCAGCCAAAACCGTCCGGGAACACCCCAACAAGCCCCATAAGATGCCGAGCACAGTTTCTCCAACCTCGCCACAGGTCTCTTCTCAGAAATCAAAACACGCCAAGAGCTTTGTCTTTATGGTCGATACTTCAAAGTTCCCGCGTTTGAAAGATACCCTATTGAAAGAGGCACCATGGATGAAAATCGTCAAAAGGCGCCAGCTCAAATCTTTGAAGGCGACAATCGTTTCCATCCAAACCACCCACCCTGAAAAGGCAAAAAAATTCGCCGAGAAACTAATTTCCAGGAAAATCATCAAACACTACCAGGCCAGCCATATCTACAGAACCTTTGGAACAGAAGGAGACCCTTTCGTCTCTCGCCAATACGGATGCCAGCCTTCCCAACGGCTCAAGGACATCCAGGCCTCCTGTTCCGGCAAAGGCATCCACGTGGCTCTCCTCGACACGGGCGTGGACATTTATCATGAAGATCTGAACGGAAAGGCAATCGAAACAGAGGACTTCACGGAAGAAGGACTTGGAAAATTTCTTACGGGCATCCACGGAACGGCCCTCGCCGGCATCATCGCAGCAATTCCAAACAATGGGAAGGGAATTATGGGAATCGCGCCTGGAGTAAAACTACACGCCATCAAGGTTTGCAAAAGCGTTTCCCCCTCCTCCATCGAGGCGACTACCGATTCTTTCACGCTGGCGGAAGGTTTAGACTATGCGATCCAGAAAAGGGTTCACATCATCAACGTGAGTATCGGAGGCCCCAGAGATAAGATTATCGAAAAACTCATCCGCAAGGCCCGGGGGAGCGGAATCATCGTCGTCGCGGCGGTGGGTAATGGTGGTTCACGATCACCACCAACCTATCCTGCTGCTTACCCGGGCGTCATCGGCGTCACCGCCATCGATCAAGACATGAAACTCTACCCCGAAGCACCGCGGGGACGTTTTGTCGATATCGCGGCTCCAGGGGTTGATGTGTTTTCCCTGAAACCGGGAAACCGTTACAATTTCTATACGGGTACCTCTTTCGCGGCCGCCTACGTAACTGCGGTCCTTGCTCTCCGACTTTCCTGTAACTCAAAGACTAATCCTTCAATTATGAACAATCCTCTTGTTCTCTTACGCACGGCGGCTTACATACCCCCTCACCTCGTACCAGACAGAATGGGGAAAGGGATTCTTATTCTTTCTAAAATTCCCGAAAGAACTTTTGTTAAATGAACTTTTCATAGAAAAATGACACTTACTAATAAAAGGGCAAAGAAAAACCGAGGATCAACAAACGAAACGACCCTGATCCACGCGGTCGCCCGTAAAGACAAGGAGGCTTTGAAACAATTGTTCGAATCCTACCACAAAAGGGTTTTCAGGTTCGCCTTTAAGCTCACGAACGACTTTGAAACTGCCAACGACGTGACCAGCGACGTCTTCGTCACAATCTGGGAAAAGGCCGGCAGTTACAAAGGGAATTCTCCTCTGTCCACCTGGATCTTCGGTATCGCGCGGAATAAGATCCGGACACACTATAGAAAAAAACAGCACTTCGTAGACATAGAAGAGACGACACTTTCCAACGACACGAGGGATTCCATCAATACTCGCCAAGATCTAAAATACGCCCTTGGCCACCTGTCGCTTGAGCATCGAGAGGCCGTCGAAATGATCTTCTATCTCGGCTTCAGCTACGACGAGGCCGCCGAAATCATCGGCTGCCCCGTTGGAACTGTTAAGTCCCGAATTTTTCACGCAAAAAAATTGCTCGAACACTATCTGTCCATCGGCAGAAGGAGCTACGCATCATGAACACCAAGCAAAACAGAACGAAAACAGATTGTCCGAAAGATATACTGGATTACCTTCCCCTGATCGCCAACGACACGTGTCCAACCGACAAAAGAGAGGAAATCAGGGCTCTTCTTGAAAAAAACCCGGCCTGCAAAGCCGAGCTGGAACAGTTTGAAACCATCTCCCGGTTAGTCAGAGAAGACGCCGAACAGGTGACGGTTCCCTCCGATGCCCTTCAAAACGAGATCATGAGCCGAATCGGGGAAAATGAAGAGGAAGCCTCCTTCCGGCTAAGAGACTGGCTTGCTTCCTTGACCGCCCGTCTTTCCGAATGGTTTCCCAGGCCCGCCGTACGCTACGCGGTCGCCTTCGCCGTTCTGATTATCATCTTCCAATCCGCTATCATTCTGCACCAGTCAAAACGGATCGCCACCTACCACACCCTATCCGGCCCCGCTACCGTCGTCCCCGGCAGGATCTCCCTGAATGTCATTTTCAATCCCGAGGCACGCGTCGAAACCATCCAGGCCTTCCTTTCCAAATACCACGGTCAAATCGTCGGTGGCCCCGGAGTGTCCGGAGTTTACACGATCTCCGTTCCGAAACCTGAGGACCCAAAGACCCTTCTCCAAGAACTAAAGGGCTGCAAAGACCTGATTCAGTTTGCTGAAATCAGAAACTGAGCAACCAGGATTGACGGGAAAAACCTGGTTTTTTCACTTCAGAAAAGGAATTCCTTATGAAAAAATCACGCAGCATATTCATACTTTTTTTACAGGTAGCGGTCCTTATTATCTTTTCAACGCATGTGGCTTATGCCGAAAGCCTAGACTCACAGGGGACCTCTTCGATCTCTTTGAAGATCAGCTCTCCTGCTGAATCCGAGCTGTCGATAAAAGGGCATGAACGGCACTATACCGTCAAAGGAGATGCGGTTTTAATAAGATCGCCTGGTGGTCCTAACGCTTGCCCGAATATTTATTTCACGTATCAAAGTCAGTGTGAGTTTAACACTGAAACAATGGTCTTAAAGGAACACACGCGGTTCCTGAAAGGGAGGCTCAGCGGGACCTATACCTATTATACCCTTTCCACGACGATGAAATGTTCCGCCGACCCCTGGATCAACACACACGCCTCATGCACCGTACAGTCCTTCAGCGGCACCCTCCTTAACGCACTGGAGCTTGGATGGATCAAATCACAGCTTCCGTTTGGCAGTCGCGTGTTGAGCGCCAGCAGCAGGCAGGCATTTCTGAACCAGATAATTCAGCAGGCCAAAGCACTGGAGATTCTGGCGCCTGAAAAAAACCATGCTTATCCCGCCGATCACGGGGTACTGATTTCGGTCCGGCAGAACATTCCGGCCGACATTGCCGGAACGGCTTTAGAACGCGGGACCCAGGCCATGGTGAGACTGGTTAACGTGGATGATTCTAAAAACCGCATGTCAAAAATTATTCCCCTCATGGCTACCGGACTCGGGCTGAAATCTTTTACGCTCCCAATGGGGCACTGGAAAGTCCAGGCGTATGTGTATTCCCCTTATCAGGGAGATGTCAGCAGCGCTGAATGGCGCGAATTCTGGGTAGGGACAGGGGCTCCTCCAACCGTATCCGATTACATGATTCTTACCCCACCTCGGGGACAACTGGTATCCGGAAATCTTTTTATCAAAATCCTTTTCCCGCCCAACAAGGGAAGACCTGGCATTATGTTCCTGACCGTCAACTGGATACCACCCGAGAAACCCGGGCAATGGCCCGAGCCGGTTGACAGTGTTTTTGAAAAAGAATATGAGGTTGGACACGATGCGGAATACCATCCTTCCCATTTCCAAACAACCATTCCCAAGAGCATGTACTTTAACAAGCACAAGGACGGGAAATACCAGATCATCGCAAAAATTTACCCTCTGTTTATCAAGGGAAACCCGAAAATCAGTAAAAACAACTTTCTTGTCTTGACCCGAGAGTTCTATGCGGGTGAGATGTCAAATCTTGTCCATCACACTTCTCAAATGCACACGACCAAGGCGATGTCCGGGAAAATCACCTGGACCCGGCCATTGGGTTTGAGAACAAAATACACAACACCGGCTCAAATTCTCGTCCAGATCAAACATCCTGAGAGGAAACGGATCGTCTGTCAGTTTCAGCAGAAACCCTCAAAAGAAAAATCTTTCAAACAAATTGTTCCACCTTCTCTTAAAAAGAGAGCGGGAAAGTCCTCAACCATTTGGGCCCTCACCATTAAAAAGGCCGGGACCTGGAGAGTGCGTTTCAAACCCAAGGATGGTAAAAAGTGGGGGAAGTGGCATACATTCGAGGTTATGGCAGTGAAGAAATCCAGCGCCAGTCAGAAAATATCACACCGTATAAACGCCCCGGTTTTGGTCTCGCCCAGGCAAAGTCAGCGGATTGGATCCAACGGTAAGGTTTTTCTTGAGGTGGCCTGTCACAGCCTGGATCTGGAATTTCAGTTCGAACATAAACTCCCCCATAGCAGCAGTACTTATAAAAAAATGAGCTCAACACCTATCGGATTAACAATTTCAAACGGACGGGTTCGAGGAACGGCCTTATGTCAGACCGGAGACTGGCGAGTTCGGGTCCGGGAAGGCGGACAAAAAGGCACGTGGTGTCCCTGGCGTTTCTTTCACGTAGCCCACCCATTGAAAAGAACCCGGAAGTTTAACCCCAAACCACTCCCTGGACAATCTCCGAAAATCAAATTAAAACCGACGTTGAAATAAAAGGAGAGAAAAGGCGTTCTGAAAAAAAGACATCAAAGAAATACCACTACCCTTCGTGGAGATTTCACACACCGCGCGGTAAAAACATTCCTCGTGGCTTTAAGCGCTCTCTCCCTCATCCTTATCTTCCCTGATTTAAACCAGGCATGGCTGGCATGGATCGCGCTGATCCCGCTCCTTATCGTTTCCCTCACCAGCCGGCCGGCCGGCGCGTTCGGCTGGGGACTGTTGGCCGGAACGGCAAGCCTCCTGGGAATCTTCAGCTGGATCTACCAGGTCCCGGGATTTCGCTTCTATCACGCCCTGCCCCTGGCCCTTTTCTATGGTCTTTTTCCCGCCGTCTGGTGTGCCGTGATTTCATGGTTCGGAAAGCGCGATTCCTGTCTTCTCTCCCTCTTCGCCCCGGCCCTTTGGGTAACACTTGGATTCCTGCAAAATCACATGGGATTCCTCTCCTTCTCCTGGACCACCCTCGCCCGCAGCCAGCACGCCCACCCCGTTCTCCTCCAGATCGCCTCGGTGACGGGGGAATACGGCGTCACCTTCCTGATCGTGCTGGCCAACACAGCACTCGCCCTGCTCATTCTCCGCCGGGCCTGGCAAACAGCCGTGGCAGCCGGGATCGTGATCGGGCTGTGTGTCGGCTGGGGAGCCTATCGTCTGAATCATTCTCCTCGGCCCCCCACGATCCGGGTGGCCGTGGTGCAGCCCGCCATTTTACTTAAGGAACGGAAAACGGCGGAGAGCCGTGCCGCGGCGCGCCGGCGGCTGGAGACCCTCACCTATCAGGCAGCCCAATCGCGCCCCGCTCTCATCGTCTGGCCGGAAACCGCCATTCGCGACCTGAAACGGCATCCCGAACTGGTGGCCTGGCTGAAGGAGCTCGCCACAGAAACCCATGCCGCACTGATTGTCGGGGCATCGGAATTCCTCAAGTTCGGGCGGGGAAAACCCGTCGGGAACGGGCGCATCCGCTACAAACTCCGCCAGTATAACGCGGCCTGGTTTTTCACACCAAGCGGCCATACCTCTCCCCCCTACCACAAGCGACTGCTGGTACCGTTCGGGGAATACCTGCCCCTCAGCCCCCCCGTTTCCTGGCCCAAATGGCTGGTCCCCGCGCCCATCCGGGGGCTCGCCGGAAAGGCCTACCGCGCCTTCCCTCTCGAGGACGGCCTCCTCGTCACGCCGATCATATGCTGGGAGAATCTCTTTCCAGATTTCGTGAGGGAGGCCGTGAAAGACCGGGCGGACATGGTGGTCCACCTCGTTAACGACAACTGGTTCGGTCCAACCGCCGCGCCGTATCAGCACAACATGGCCTCGGTCCTGCGGGCCGTAGAGAACCGTTTGCCCATCATCGTCGCCTCCAACACGGGGCCGTCCGAGATTATCGGGCCCGATGGACGTGTTCTGGCCCGGGCGCCCGGGACTTTTCGGCCCTGCGTGATCGCGGCCGAGGTTCCCGTTCCGAAAACTCGGACCCTGTTCACCCGATACGGCGAGATCTTTCCTCTCCTCTGTTTTCTCTTACTGATTCCCCTGCTGTATTACCGGGCAAAGAAACGGCGCTGAATATCACCCTATTCAGCGCCCGCTTCCTTTTTATATCCAAGCTGTTACTTAGTCGTGAACCCCGAGGGGTTCAGGTGCATTCCCTTCGCGGGAGTCTGAGGTTTCACGTTGTGGAGAAGTTTCCTGTTCAGTTTGTCCACGCGGAATGTCCGCCATTTACTCCACACGGCATTGGGAACGGCAGCCAGCTTCGCCCGAATCCGGTAGTCCCCCGCCTTCGTTACGTGCAGTGTGAAGGTCGTCTCCGTCTTGTTTTTACGCTTGGCCACCTTCAGACGGACATCATGGTAATTCCCGTGCGCACCGCGCTGAACCTCGATCTTCACCTTTGTGCCGGCGGCGTGACGGATCTTCGCCTCAACCCGGATCTCTCTTCCTGCCAGCAGAAAGGCCTGGCGCTCTTTTGGGGTCTCAATCTCGGGAGGCGCGTAAACCTTCAACCGGTTGGCATTGACCGGTTTCATTTTTTCAATGCCCGCCAGGTTCGTTCCCACGACCTCGAAGGACCGCCAGGCGCTCCAGCGGCCGTTTCGGTTCGGGCGGAACCGGATCTGGTACTGTCCCGGTTC
>JAOZMY010000019.1 GCA_029934085.1 bacterium
AGAAAGGAGTCTATTATCCATGAAAAATGTCGATACGGAATTCATCAGGAACATCGCTATTACCGGACACGGAGGAGACGGAAAGACCTCGATCACGGAAGCCGCCCTCTTTCTTTCAGGCGTAAACACCCGTCTGGGCAAGGTGGATGACGGAAGCTCCCTGATGGATTTTGAGCCGGAAGAAGTCAAACGCGGAGGTTCCATCCTCGCGTCCATCGCCAATTTTCCATGGGACAAACACCTCATTTACTGGATTGACACCCCCGGCTACGCAAACTTCATCGGGGACACCAAGGCCTGCATGCGGGTCGTGGACGGATCCGTCGTCGTGGTATCGGCCAATGACGGGGTCAAGGTTCAGACCAATACCGTGTGGGACTACGCCGACGAATACGAAATCCCAAGAGTGGTCTTTATCAATCGGATGGACTCGGAACGTGCGAATTTCGAAACCACCCTCGAAGATTTGGAAAGTAACTTCAAGGATATACGCATGGTCCCCCTCTACTATCCCATCGGCAAGGAAGCCAATTTCAAGGGTATCATCGATCTCATGGCCCAAAAGGCCTACATCTTCGCGGATGACGCCTCCGGAAAGTTCGAGACACAGGATATCCCCGGAGACCTGGCAGATACCGTGGCCTCCTTCCGGGAGCGCATGATCGAAACCCTCGTGGAAGCGGATGACGAAATAATGGAAAAATATCTCGAGGGAAACGAACTTACAAACGAAGAGCTGCTGGCTTGCCTTAAGAAAGGGACATGCGAACGGCAGTTCGTCCCAGTTGTCTGTGGATCCGCCGCGAAAAACATCGGTGTGGCCCAGCTTATCGATCTGGCGGTCGCCGCCCTCCCCTCTCCCATCGACCGGGGACCCGTCAAGGGTAAAAAACCTGGGACGGACGAGGAGATTACCCGCGACCCGAGCCCGGACGCGCCATTTTCCGCGTTCGTCTTCAAGACTATTACGGACCCATTCGCGGGACGGCTTACCATCTTCCGGGTCTACTCCGGCACGGTTCACGCCGACTCGACCCTTTATAACGCCACCAAGGATGTCAAGGAGAGGATCGGACAGATCTTCCGGCTCGTCGGGAAGAAACAGGAAGGCGTCGGTTCTGCGTCGGTAGGTGAGCTGATCGCCGTGGCCAAACTGAAGGAAACCACGACGGGAGACACCTTCTGCGACGAGAAGGACCCCATCATCTATGAACCTGCCAAGCTTCCGAACCCCATGATCACTTTCGCACTCAAGCCCAAGTCGCGGGGGGATGAAGACAAGGTTGCTTCTGCCCTTCAGCGTATGATGGAGGAAGACCTGACCATCCAGCTTGGCAGGGATGAGCAGACCCGTGAGCTCCTTATCACCGGGATGGGGCAGCTCCACATCGAAACCACCCTGGAAAAACTCAAAAGAAAATTCGGCGTGGAGGTTGATCTAAGCCTTCCGAAGGTTCCCTACAAGGAAACCATCAAGAAGACGGTCAAAGGTGTCATCTACCGCCACAAAAAACAGACGGGCGGACATGGCCAGTTCGCCGAGGTCCATTTCGACATCTCTCCCCTCCCCCGCGGAAAGGGATTCGAGTTCGAAAATGCCCTGACGGGAATGAACGTGCCGAGGGGCTTTGTACCCGCTGTTGAAAAAGGTATTATGGAGGCCATGGCCAGCGGTGTCGTGGCGGGATATCCCGTTGTCGATGTCAAGGTCCGGTTTTACGACGGAAAATCCCACGAGGTCGATTCCTCGGAAATGGCCTTCAAGATTGCTGCGTCCATGTGTTTCAAAAAAGGTGTGCAAGAAGCCAACCCGGTTCTTCTGGAACCAATCATGCAGATGGAAATCATCACACCGGAAGAGAATCTCGGCGACATCATGGGGGATATCAACAGCCGCCGGGGCAAAGTCCTTGGAATGGACTCCAAAGGAAAATACCAGATTGTCAAGGCACTGGTTCCCATGTCTGAGGTCCTCCAGTACGCCCCGGATCTGAGGTCCATGACGGGCGGCCGAGGAAACTTCACGATGGAGTTTTCCCATTACGAAGAGGTTCCGGCCCATCTCAAGGACAAGATAGTGGCCCAGAAAGAGGCAGCGGAGGAAGAATAACTCCCGGATCCACCGAGGGGACCCCATATACAAAAACTTGAAACCCCGGGCGTAGAGGTGTAAAATGAAAGCGGTGATTCAGAGGGTTTCACAGGCATCCGTCAAGGTGAAGGGGCAGACCATCGCCGCTATCGATAACGGCTTACTCGTTCTCGTTGGAATCGGAAAGGGAGATTCAGAAAAGGATGCCGAATTTTTAGCCAAAAAGATCTCCGGGCTTCGCATGTTTGAGGATAAAAAAGGGCATATCCATTACAGTGTTAGGGAGGTGGACGGAGAAGTCATCGTTGTTTCTCAATTCACCCTCTACGGAGATTGTCGTAAAGGAAGGCGTCCTTCCTTCACAGGAGCGGAATCTCCGGAAAAGGCCAAAATTCTCTATCAGACCTTCGTTCAAAAACTGGCCCTGGAAGGAGTTCCCGTTCAAGAAGGCGTTTTCCAGGAGATGATGGAAGTCGCCCTGATCAATGACGGCCCTTTCACGCTTCTGGTGGAAAGCCCATCTAAGTAAGCAGGCAGCTAATAAGGCTGCCTGAGATTTTCTTCACCCTCTCACGGGAGGTGAGAAAAATGGAAAAAGCCTCAAGAGACAGGCAACCTGCTGTGGCCGGGATGTTTTATCCCGCCTACCCCGATGAGCTATCCGAACAAATCGACTCTTTTCTGAGAAACGCGAATCCCCCCACCATTCACGGCCAGATCTTGGCGCTCGTCAGCCCCCATGCGGGTTATGTCTACTCCGGACAGGTTGCCGCCTACGGATACAAAACCGTGAAGGGAAAATCCTATGATCTCGTCATCGTCATCTCCCCAAGTCACCGCGCCTACTTCAAAGGGGCCTCTGTGTATGCCGTTGGAGATTACATCACCCCCCTTGGCGTCGCCAAGGTCGACCGGGAAGCCTGCACAGCCCTTATGGCCCAGGACCCGACCATCCAGTTTCACCCCCAGGTGCACGAACAGGAACACGCCTTAGAGGTTCAAATCCCCTTTCTCCAACGCGTTCTCAACGATTTCAAACTCCTCCCCATTGTCATGGGGAATCAAGACTACGCCACATGCGAGCGCCTCAAAGACGCGCTCCTCAAGGTTATCAAAGGGAAAAACATCCTCATCGTCGCAAGTTCCGATCTCTCTCACTACCACCCTGATCCCGAGGCCCGAACGTTAGACGCCCGGGTTGCAGAGGCCCTTGAGCGTTTTGATCCCAAGGCTCTACACGAAATCCTAAACTCCGGAAAGGCCGAAGCCTGCGGCGGTGGCCCCATGATTACTGCCATGCTCACGGCGGCTGCCCTTGGGGCGCACCAATCCAAGGTCTTAGTGTATGCGAATTCTGGGGATATCACCGGAGACCGCCAGGCCGTGGTAGGGTATCTGTCCGCCGTTTTTTATAAGGAAAATGGCGATTCCTCCCAGAAGAAGGTCGGGATCGACCTTGGCTTAACAGAAGAAGAAAAACAAATCCTGCACACAATCGCGAGAGAGGCCATCGAAAGCAGGCTTGAGGGGAAACCCCTTCCCCCACTGCCATCCCCCCTCACGCCAACCCTCGAAGAATACCGGGGAGCTTTTGTGACTCTCACCAAAAATGGGAATCTCAGGGGATGTATCGGGTTGATCCAGCCCGTCAAACCTCTGGCCGCCTCGGTTCAGGAAATGGCCGTGGCCGCGGCCTTCCAGGATCCGAGGTTCCCGCCGCTGACCAAGGAGGAATGGCCGTCCATAGATATCGAAATATCCGCGCTGACCCCCTTCAAGGAGATCCAGGACCTGTCGGAAATCCAGGTGGGCACCCATGGTCTTTACATCCAAAAAGGTCCTTATTCGGGGCTACTCCTCCCTCAGGTGGCCACGGAGTATGGTTGGAACCGCGAGGAGTTTCTCCAACAGACCTGCATCAAGGCCGGCCTTCATCCCATGGCCTATAAAGATCCCGATGCGAAAATCTATATCTTCTCCGCGGATATCTTTTAACTCGACGAAAGGAGAAAAATGGCAAAAAGACTCCTCGTGGTAGACGATGATACCATTTTTCGTCAGATGCTCATTGAAATCCTAAGTTCCCAAGGCTTTGAGATTCTCGAGGCTCGTGACGGTGAAGAAGGCCTCGAGCTATTTAAGGAGGGCGGCCCTGACCTGGTGGTTATCACGGACATTCGCATGCCCAAGAAAAACGGCTTTCAAATGGCCCAGGACATCCACGCCCTTTCTCCCACCACGCCCATTATCTTCATCAGCGGCTGGTACGATCCTGGTAAGATTTACGCAGGAAAAGGGATTGGGCCATTGCTAACGAAAAACAAGTCTCCCCACATCTACTTTTTGAGGAAGCCTTTCAGAATCTCCCAGCTCGTTTCCCTGATTGAAGAGACCACCTTCACAACCCAGGCCCACGTGGCTTAGATCTTCTCCCCGATCACATGGGAAGGGCTTAACGGCTTCGAATTTTCACCTAAACCGATCGAAAAAGGATTAGGATTCCTTCCCGCCTTTCACCTTCCACGAAAAGAAGAGATAGATTCCCACTATGAGAAACGCAGAAACAATCAAGGTGAGAAGAAAGATATTATAATGAATGCTCGCCACATGGTAGACGGAAATGAAATAGAATAGAATCACCCATATAATCAACGGAAACCACGAAAATACAGCTCGCTTCATTGACAGATCCTTACGTAGCTGCCGGAACAGAGGTCCGGCTTTTCTTTTTCAAATACCCAACCAGCACAACGAATACCACCACGCCCACCAAATTGTAATGCACGTGGGGCAGAAAAAGTAACACCGATGGGACAAACATCAGGACCCTTGCCCCAATGGGAACCGAATCATACAACCACCCCTCCGTGACAATCGTCAAGGCAAACAACCCCAGGGTCGTGGCCACGATCGCCCTCAGGATTTCGATCCACGATCCCACGAAAACCAGCCCCGGGCCATACACAAAAACAAAGGGGAGGATATATTTCGCGATTCCCAGGCGGAACGAGGTAAATCCTGTCTCCATGGGGTTCGAATTGGCGATTCCTGCGGCGGCGAAGGCCGCGAGGGCGACGGGAGGTGTGATCGCAGAAACCAGTCCAAAATAGAAGGCGAAGAGATGGGCCGCGATGGGCTCCACACCCATCTTTACCAGGGCGGGAATCACCAGGGCCGCTACGGTGATGTAGACCGCCGTAGTCGTCAATCCCATCCCCAGGATCAACGAAGCAATCATGGTCAGGAACAGGGCCATCCAAAGCCTTCCCGCCGCGATGGTCACGATGAGATTGGTGAACTTGAGCCCTAGCCCGGAAACGAAAACAGAGCCAATAATAATCCCGGCGCAGGCGCATGCGATGGAGACGGGAATCGCCTTGGTCGCTCCGTCCTCAAGGGCCGAGAGGAGGCGCTGCGGTGACATGCGGGTCTCTTTCTTCATGAAGCTCAAAGCCAAGACGGAAACGATGGCCCAGAACGCCGCATACATGGGCGTGTATCCCACGACCAGCAATCCAATAATCACGGCGAGAGAAATAAAAAGGTGCCCACCCCGTTTGAGCTCTTCCTTCGCGTTGGGAAGCTCTTCCTTCTCCAGCATGGCCAGATCATTCTTCGCGGCCTCGAAATGCACCATGATGAAGATGGAGAAGAAATAGAGGATGGCGGGGAAGAAGGCCGCCAGGCAGACCTTCAAATAGGGAATCGAAAGGAACTCAGCGATAATGAAGGCAGCGGCTCCCATGACCGGCGGCATGATCTGTCCCCCGCTGGAGGAACAGGCCTCCACCGCGGCGGCAAAACGGGGCCGGTAGCCAATCTTCTTCATGAGGGGGATGGTAAAGGTCCCCGTCGTCACCACGTTGGCCACGGCACTGCCCGATACCGTCGCCATCAGGGCGCTGGACACGATGGAGGCCTTTGCGGGCCCGCCCCGGCGGCTCCCCGTCAAGGCAAGAGCCAGGTTGATGAAAAACCGCCCTGCCCCCGATTCCATCAGGATGGCCCCGAAGAGGATAAAGAGAAAGATGTAGGTTGCCATGACCATCAACGGGATCCCATAGATCCCATTCTCTCGCATGAAAAGATAGTCGACGATGGTAAACCAGGAATTGGGGGGGCCGTAAAAAATCCAGAAGAAATGATCGGAAAAGGCCGTGTGGAGGAGAAAAAAACCGGAGATGAGCACCATGGCCCAGCCGACGGTCCTCCGGGTCGCCTCCAGGAGGATGAAGATCATGGCCGTGCCCATCCAGAGGTCCCAATTCGTCAGATCCCCCCGCCTGAAGATGAAGGCCTCGATGTCATAGAGGGTATAGACCTGGATGATGATGACCGCTGCGATGAGGGCAAAATCGATAAAGGAATACCACTTATAAGGTTCCCGCCATGACTTTCTGCCCAGCGGCTTGATCAGAAAGGCGACGACGAGCACAAAGGCAAGGTGCGTCGAGCGAAAGGCATGTGCCTCCACCGTTCCCGCGTAAGAGATGAAGAGATGATAAAGGGATAGCGAAATACTCAGAGACGTTGCGAAAAACGCAACTATGTAATGGGGAGGTCTCTCCTGTAAAAGGGTCTGCAAGATGGTCGGATTCTTTTCTTCTTCATAGGCAACTCTTCCAGCCAACGCCACCTCCTGTAAGATCCCGCGCTCCTACCAGGGCCGTCAAATATAACCGTCTTGGTCCTCAGCCTACCCTTCCCGTCCACCTACACAAATATTTCTACTCCCGATCCGGATGGTAGACGAAAAAGGGCCCTTGGATTCACGGAATCCAGGGGCCCTATGATCGATTAGTCTCCTACTTTATCTTAACACCCTTCTCTTTGTAGTATTTCATTGCACCCGGATGGACGGGGATCTTGCACCCGCGAAGGGCGTTCTCTAAGCTGACTTGGGAAATGGCCTTCTTCTTGATCTTGGCCAGTTCGTCGAGGTGCTCGAAAATGGCCTTGACCACCGCGTAGGCGACGTCATCTTCCACATCCGCAGAAATTATCAAACTCGTCACAGTTCCCACCGTCGGGACATCTTCAGTCATCCCTTTATATGCCGTCTTTGGAATCACAGTGGCAAAGAGCCCAGGCTCCAGCTCCAGGACCTTTTTCATATGTTCTTTATCGATCCCAAGGAACCGAACACCGGGTCGGAAATTGAGGTCGATGATCGTGGACTGCGGGCAGGAAGTCACCGCCATGTACGCGTCCGTATGACCATCCTTCATCAAAGCGGCTGCGTCGGCGTACCCCACGAAGTCCACCTTTCCGCCGTTCTTTTTGATGCTACTAAAGGTAATTCCGTAGGCCTTCAGGACAACCTCGGCAATGGCTGTGCCCGTAAATCCTACCTTTCCCGGAACAATCCGTTTGTCCTTGAGGTCCTCAAACGACTTAATCTTGCTATTCTTCGGAACGGCCACCTGGAAGATGCCGGGATAGAGGGAGCAAAGATACCGCAGCTTCTTGTGAGGTTTCTTGAATTTTCCCTTACCGTTGTAGGCGTTGTAGGCCGTATGGGAGTAGGTCCATCCGAGGTCTGCGTTTCCTCTTTGGAGGGCCTTGCAGTTCCCCACACCACCGCCGGGACCGTTGGAGGTGGAAATACCCGTGGCCTGCTCGACGAGTTTCATAATGCCGGATCCCAATGGATACCAGGAACCGCCCTCCGGGCCTGAAACCATTTTGAGGAACTTGCGGTTGTACTTCCCGGCAAACGCCGTTCCAGAAACCACCAGTGCCAAAGAACAAACCACTATCAACCCTGTTAAAAATAGCTTCTTTTTCATTCACATCCCTCCTTTTTAATTGTTAACCCCATTTGATTTTTACCTTACAATATCAAATGCTGAGGGTCAATATGATTCCTCAAATGATTCAGAGACTCATCCGAGGGGGGAGGCTCCTCTTCGGCCCGACTTATGTCAAGTTCAAACCCAACCCTTCTTTCGATCGACCGCGGATCGTTCCCAGGAAAATAGGTTGCAAGATACATCCTCCGGGAATCATTATCGAACATGAAAGTTCCCCCGTCCGTGATGACCACGTCCGGTCTCCCGTGATACATCGCTGCTTCATCTTTAGGGGATTTCCAGCCGGGGGTCGAGAAATAATCCAGCCGTTCCACGAAACGTCTCTTTTCCAGTCTCATAAAAATCATAACCCGGGCCGCGAAGACCGCCGCATCGCTGGCTCCCCCACTGCCCGGGAAACGAACCTTGGGCCGCCAGTAATCCCCGATGCAAGTGGAGTTGAGATTTCCGTAGGGGTCGATCTGAGCCGCACCGAGAACGGCAACGACGTGGGAACCCGTCTGGGAATTCTGAAGGATGGCGAAGGAATCGACAAGCCCCGTTCCCACACTCGCCCCCGTCACGACCCTCGGGTCACCGACGGAGAGTGGCAGTTCCATGAGCCGGGAATCGATGGCCCCCGTCTCGAAGAAGATCACGCTGTTGGGGGCGTGGATCCGCTTGGCCGCCATGGCGGCGATCATGGAGATTCCTGTCCCGCAAAAGACAATCTCCTCGTCTCGGATTCGCCGCGCCGCCGCCAATACCATCCGTTCTCTCGGCGTAATCTCACTCATTCGCCGCTCCTGTCGAGTCCTGGAGCGTATCCCGCATCGGGATCCGCACGAAGCCGATTCAAGGTATCCTCCCCGATCAGGGACAGGTATTCCTCATGGTCCCGCGTCCCGAAAATGTAGGTTTCCAGATATGTCTTCAGGGTCTCTTCCGACTTTGCCATCTCCGCATAGTGCTTCATGTGAGCGGGATCGTAGTCGTAGTAGCCGTAACAGGCCGTCGGATGGGCCCCGAAAGGCATGGGGACGACGGCATCCACCATGAAGAAAGGGATCTGGTTTTGGACGGGGTCTCTCCGCAGCGTTTCGGGATCCACAAGTTCCTCGCAGCTCACGATGACCCTTTTTGAGGCCTTGATCTGCTCTACATCGGTAAAGGTAAGACCCTTGAACCTCACCGTCCCTTCCGAATCCGCCTGATGAGCGTGGATTAACGCCACGTCCGGCTGGAGGGCGGGAACAGCGATGAGATTCCCTTCCCCCGAGGTGTCAAAGGGATTTATTACGGTCGCCAGTTTCTTTTCCGGGAGCTTCGGGTTTTGCTTTCGGATTTCAGGTGGGATTCCCCACTTCCTTACTACGTCCGTCTCCGTGGACCCTCGCAGCGGTAGGAACGGCACGCCCATAGCCCCTGCGAGGAAGCGTAGGGTCATCTGAAAATTGGTATAGTCCTCGAACTGGACCTGCCCCCCCTCGATAGCCCGCCGAAAACAGGGACCCCCGCCGGGGGAAAACCGCGCCGTGCCCCCGTAGGCGACCTCGAGGACAGAGACACACCCCGCACCAATGAGCAGGTCGAAGGCCTGCCCTTGGGAATGAACGGCCACATGAAGGTCCTTCCTCTTTTGTCGGATAATCTCATGACAAAGGCCCATGGGATTTCGGGTGATGGTGAATCCGCCGAAGGTAATGAGATCGCCGTCGTGAACGAACCTCTCGACCGCCTCTCGGGCGCTCATGACCTTCGACTGTTTCTTCAGGGTCACCACGGCTTGTGCTACATCCTCCCCAGGATATTCCTCGCCACGATCAGCTTTTCGATCTCCTTGGTGCCTTCATAGATTTCCACGATCTTGGCGTCACGGTAGAGACGTTCTATTCCGTATTCCCGCAGGTATCCATACCCTCCGTGGATCTGAAGGGCCTCGTTGGTCACGTAAACCCCCACCTCCCCCGCAAACCACTTGGCCATAGCCACCAATTTGTGGTCCACGATGCCGTGGTCAATGTTCCATCCCGCCCGCCAGTAGAGAGAGCGGGCCGCCTCGATCCGGGTCGCCATCTCGGCCAGCTTGAACTGAATGGCCTGGAAGCTCCCGAGATATTTCCCGAACTGTTGTCTCGATTTCACGTGTTTGACGGCCCGTTCGAAGGCCCCCTGAGCCACGCCCACCCCTTGGGCGCAGATGTGAACCCGCGTATGGTTGAAAAACTCCATGAAGTGATAGAAACCCCGTCCTGCTTCTCCCACCAAGTGATCCTCCGGGACGGCCACGTTGCTGAAGGTCACTTCCGCCGTATCCGAGGCCCGGATACCCAACTTACCCTTCAATTTGTTCGCTTCGAACCCCTCTCGATCCGTCTCGACGATCAAGACACTCTGGCGTCGGTGGCGGTTTTCTTCTTCCGGATGAGTCACGCAGAGGACGGTCATGTAATCTGCGATGCTTCCATTGGAGATGAACATCTTGGTACCGTTGAGGATATACATTCCGTCTTTAAGCTCCGCCCGTGTTGTTCCGGACGCTACGTCGCTTCCCGCGTCCGGCTCCGTGATGGCGGATCCCATGATGGCCTCCCCCTTCGCCAAGGGCGTCAGGTATCGCCTCTTCTGGTCCTCCGTCCCGAAGAGGTGAATCATCTGGGAACCGAAAAGGGCCCCCAAGACGGCCTGTCCGCAGCCGGGATCCACACGCCAGAACTCCTCCATGATCAGGGCGTGTTCAAAAAATCCGAGCCCGGCGCCCCCATAGGCCTCGTCCCAAAAGACCCCCACAAAACCGAGATCACATCCTTTTTTCCACAAGGCCCTCGGGAACGTCTCGTTCTCGTCCGCCTCGTCCGCATAATTAGGAAACTCCCCTTCCGCGAACTCCCTCGCGGCTCGCACAATGTCCTTCTGTTCATCCGAAAGTTCAAAATCCATTGGTTCTCGTCTCCCTTTCTCTCAAAATGTCTCCCTCTCCAGGATAGCGGCGATTCCCAGTCCGCCGCCGCCACAGATACACTCAAGCCCATAACGGGCGTCTCTTCTCTTCATTTCATGAAGCAAGGTCACAAGCACGCGCGTTCCAGTGCAGGCAATGGGATGGCCAAGTGAGATCCCCGAGCCGTTTACGTTAACCTTGTGATAGGCATCCGGTCTCACCCCCATCTCCTTCAGGTCCGCCAGAACCTGCGCGGCAAAGGCCTCTTGGATCTCGATAAGATCTACTCGATCGAGGGAAAGGTCCGTCTCCTTCAATACCTTCGAAACGGCGCGGGGAACGGTCTCATAGGCCTTCCTCGGATCGGCGCCCGCTACCGCACACGCCCGGAAGGTGGCAAGCGGCTCCACCCCCAGTTCCTTTGCCTTGTCCGCGTGCGTCACCACCACGGCGGCCGCTCCGTCGTTCTCGCTGGAGGAATTACCCGCCGTGCAGACACCCCCCAAAACCGGGCGGAGGCGGCTGAGTTTTTCCATTGAGGTATCCCGTCGCGGGGTTTCGTCCCGATCGAAGGTGATGGGGTCCCCTTTCCGCTGGGGAATCGTAACGGAAATGATTTCCTCATCGAATTTCCCTTCGTCCATGGCAGCGCAGGCCTTCTGGTGACTTTCCAAGGCCCATTGGTCACAGGCCTCTCGGGATATTTCTTCTTCCTTCGCCGCGGTCTCCGCCCACGACATCATGGAGGGCAATACTCCGAACCGCTCGATGGGCTGCGACATGACGCGGGCCCGCTGGATACGGTCGTAGAAGGGAAGCCCCCAGATGGAAAGATCCCCATGCCCCCGGGGCATCCCCCCCGCGCCTCCCACCCCCCACTTGATGGTTCCGGGGAGGTAAAACTCGGCACGGCTCATACTCTCCACACCGCCCGCCACGACGATCTCCGCCTGTCCGGCCTGGATCATGGCTCCGGCCATCTTAACCACGTCCAGGCCCGTGCAGCAGCGCCGGTCAATCGTCACACCTGGAATCTCTTCCGGCCATCCCGCCTTCAGGAGGGCCATTCGAGCGATATTAACGTATTCCCCACTTTGGTAGGACTGTCCCAAGACGACCTCATCCACCACGTCCGCTTCCACGCCCGCGCGACGGATGGCCTCGTTAAGGACCAGGGCCGCCAGATCATAAGCCTCGACATCACGTAACGCACCGAGATACCTTCCAACGGGCGTCCTAACCCCGCTGATGATGACAATTTCCCTCATGATATTTTCCTTTCGCAAAACTTTTTCGGCCCAAATCTTTAGGTGTTATATAAAATGTTAAGGCAAGCAAAGCATCTCTTAATGGCAGGGGCCCCATCAACACGATATCACGATCGCCACACCCCACGAGAGATGCCTCGAGACACGGCCCTACAACATGATCTGAACGTTCGCCTGTTTCTTGGCATTTTCAATCCACTCATCCAGCCGCCTTTCGGATTCCTTCTGATAAAGAATCCTTTCAATCTTCGGCTTCACATCCTCAAATTTCAATCCCTTCACCTGCTGGATATCCAAGACCTTGATGATATGATATCCCAGCTTTGTCTCTATAACATCCGAAACCGCTCCTTTTTTCAATTTGAATGCCGCATCCGCGATAGGTTTCATCAGGTCCTTCCTTTTGAACCATCCCATATCCTCGAACCCCCTGACAATCGGATTGTTCTTATACTTTTCTACGATAGCAAAGAAATTTTTCCCTTTATAAAGCTCTCCCTGTATCTTCATGATGAGGTTTTGACGCTCGAGCCGCCTTTCACTGGGCAGATCCTTGGGAACGGGAACAAAGATCTGGGCGATTTTGACCCGTTCTTCCCCCCCGAATTCATCCTTGTGCTTTTCATAATAGGCCTTAATATCCTCGTCCGTAATCGTGATATGACTCTTGATGGCCAAACTAAAGAAACGCATCCGTTCGATCCGCTGTTTCAGGGCGATCCGGTATTCCTTGACCGTCAATCCCTTCTTTTCAAGGAACGTTTTGAACTGTTTATCCGTCATTTTGTTCTTCTTTTTTATGGACTCATAGGCGGCATCAACTTCCTTGTCCGTAACCTCTCTCCCAATCTTTTTCAACTCGCTTTCTATCAGTATTGTCGAAATCATTTGGTCCAGAAAGAACTTTAAGGTCCGCGGATCATTCGGGTTCAAATCCCCAAACCTCTGAGGGTTCTCTAATTTGAGGACCTTCGCCTCTCGCTTCACGTCCGACAGGGTAATAATTTTCTCGTTTACCTTAGCCACTATGCGATCGACCACCCTCGCAGACACGGCGGCGTTCAATCCAAAAAAGAGCACAAAAATCATCCATAATATTCTACAAGTTCGTTTCATTGACATCTCCCTCGTCAATTGAGCCTTATCTCTTTCAGGACTTTAAAGTCGCGAACGATATGGGCCTTTTTCTTCAGTTCCTCAAGCCAGCGTATCTTCTCCTTTTCCCTTCTTTCCTGCCGCAGCTTCATCGCAATCTTGGGCCCCGCTTCACGCAGACTGAGGACCTTTGCCTCCTTGATTCCCGTCAGTTTTACAATGTGGTACCCATAAGGGGAGTGCAAAATTCCACTCGTTTCCCCTACACGCATTTGACGCACAATCTCAAACTCCTCCGGAAGCCGATCCTCTCGCCAGTACCCCAAATCCCCTCCCTGTTTTCCTTCAGGGAAAATCGAGAATCTCTTCGCAAGTTCCTTAAATTTATCTCCTTTTTTTAGCTTGTCCAAGATCTGCTCCGCCAAGCTACGCGTAGGCACAACAATCTGGGCCATACGGTATTGGATAGGAATTTTGAACTCATCCAGGTGACCTTTGTAATACGTTTCTATCTCTTCACGTGTAACGTCTTGAACGGTTCTCATGTGTCGCTTGATGACTTTGTCGATCAATAAATCCTGTCGCAGGGCGCTCTTCCACTCCTTGGGGGTAAGATGAAGCTTTTTGAGATATACCTCAAAGTCCTTCCCATAATCTTTTGCGATACCGGCATACAACCGATCGACTTCCTCATCACTTACCGTAACATCCAACTTCGCCGCCTGCATCAACAGGAGTTTATCTTCGATAAGTCTCTCTAACAGCGATTTTTTGAGGTCCAAAGGAACAGATGCCTTGTGGCCATTCTTTTCCCATGAGGAGGGCACGAGGGTTCTATAATACCTCGCCAGATCCCTTTCAGTAATCTGGGTATCATCCACCTTCGCAATAACCTTGTCCTTGGTAAAAATTTGCGTATCCTTTCCGCAAGAAAGGACAAAAAGCATCCATAACCACAGGGGAATAATCCATGAACATCTTTTGAGATAAATCTTTATAGCCCCTTCAAATGTTATTTTCCATCACTCGCGACTGCCTAAATTTCTATCATACCCCAGGAATTGCTTCAAGATGGAGTAGAGCTTTTGAAGATAGGCGTGGAAGGTTTCGGGCATCCTCATCCGTATGATCAGCTTCTGGGAAGGCGAGAGCTTGTAACACCTCGGATCTTCTTGTATCAGGGCCACGAGTCGGGATCGGTCAAGCGCGCTCTCCTCTGAAAAACTCACGGTGATCTCGTCTTTCTTGCCCTGGAGCGCGGTAATCCCTCGGACCGTCAGCCATATCTTGAGGCGAACCACGTCGAGAAGACGCTCGGCTTCTTCCGGGAGGGGTCCAAAGCGGTCCCTCAACTCATCCCTGATCTCCTCGATCTCATCAACCTTCGTCGCCGTTGAGAGGCGTCGGTAAAACATCAGGCGTAACCCCGTTTCGGGGATATAGGACTCTGGTAACAATAAGGCAAACGGCAATTTAAGATCCACGGGAGGTCGGGGCTCCACCCACTGTCCCTTGAGTTTCTTCACCTCCTCCTCAATAATCCTCGTGTAGAGCTCAAATCCCACCTCGGCAATCCGCCCCGACTGTCGCCTCCCAAGGAGATCTCCCCCACCCCGCATATTCAAATCCATCAAGGAGAGTTTGAATCCTGACCCCAGCGTCGAGAACTCCTGAAGGGTCTGGAGTCGCTTGATGGCCTCCCTGGGCAGGGTGGACCGGTGGGGAATCAGGAAATAGGCGTAGGCCTGACGATCGGAGCGTCCAATCCGCCCTCGCAACTGATACAGGGTAGACAGACCAAACTGTTCGGCATGATGGACAAAAAGGGTGTTCACGTTGGGAATATCCACCCCCGACTCGATGATTGTGGTGCAAACGAGAACCTCGATCTCATGGCGCATGAAAGCGAGCATCACCTCTTCCAGGATCTTTTCATCCATCTGACCGTGGGCATAGGACACGCGGGCGGCGGGAACAAGTTCCTGAATTAAACGGGCCATCTTGGTTATCGTCTTGACGCGGTTGTGAACGAAAAAAACCTGGCCGCCACGTGCAAGTTCTCGTTCGATCCCTTCCGAGATAACATCCTTCCGGAACCGGGCAATCTTGGTGATTATGGGAAGGCGGGCTCTGGGAGGCGTATTGATAAGACTCAAATCCCGGAGTCCAGAGAGGGACATCTGCAGGGTTCTGGGGATAGGCGTGGCCGTGAGGGTCAGGACATCCACCGTCGCCGAGAGTTTTTTGAGCAATTCCTTGTGAGTCACCCCGAAACGGTGTTCCTCATCGATAATTAAAAGCCCCAAGTCTCTGAAAGTAATGTCTTTTTGGAGTAGCCGATGGGTCCCGATAACGATATCCACCTTCCCTTTCTTCAAATCAGACACCACCTGCTTCTGGACCTGACGGCTTCGAAACCGGCTCAACAGCTCCACCCGAACGGGATAAGGAGAGAACCGTTGGGAGAAATTGACATAATGCTGTTCGGCGAGGACCGTGGTGGGGACGAGAACAGCAACCTGCTTCCCCTCCATTACCGCCTTGAAGGCCGCTCGCATAGCTACCTCAGTCTTGCCGAAACCCACATCTCCACAAACGAGTCGATCCATGGGAATTTCTGACGTCATATCCCCGTAGATATCCTCAATGGCCCGTTTCTGGTCCGGTGTTTCCTGATAGGGAAACGATGTCTCAAACTCCCGCAGACCTTCCGTCTCGGTACCGAAGGCGTATCCCTTCACGGCCTTACGGGTCGCGTAGAGTTCCAAAAGCTCCCTAGCGACCTTGGCCACATCCTCCCGAAGCCGCGCTTTCTTTTTCTCCCAGGAAATGGTCCCGAGGGTGTCAAGAGGGGGCAGGGCGTCACCGGATCCCACATAACGTTGAATGGCATCCAGTTTGTCGATGGGCACGAAGAGCTTATCCCCTTTGGCATACTCCATGACCAAAAACTCACCAGATTTTCCCAAGACATCCACCCGTTTCAGGCCGCGATAAAGGCCGATCCCATAATCCAGGTGAACGAGGGGCTCCCCTTCTTTGTACATGGCCAAGTCCGAGAGACGCAGTCCCGAGCTTCTCTCTTTTTTTCGACGCACGGGCATGCCCCAAGATCGCAAACGGGTGAGAAAGGCTAATTTTAGATGGGAAAAGAGGAACCCCTCTGGGAAAGCCGCCTCCACGATTCCACCTCGCCCTTCCCCGCTTTCCTCACATTCAAGTCTGGGCCGCACGGGGAGTGCGAAATCTTTCTCTATCAACATCTCGGCCAAACGATCCCTTTCCCGTTTCGTGGCCTCGGCGATCCAGACCTCATATCCCTCTTCGTGTAGGCGGTGTGCCTCCTCCGCGATCACCTGAACCGGCCACGAGTTCCGGCGATCCTTTCGGATCATACGAGGCTGAAAGGGCTCAGACGTAAACGCGGAGAGGGTCTCTAAATCCTTTTTTCTTGTCACGTATAGCCCAAACGCAACGAGGGGAAAATCTTCCAGCTTCCTAACTACCTCATCGGGGGAAACGTAGAGGGCTTCTGGTTCAGGAAAGAGAGAAAACGCCGAAATCTTCTTGTCATGCTGTTTGCGTGCGGACTCATAAAACATCTCAAGGTTCGCGAGGCACTCCTCCGGATCCCACCAAAGAATCGGTGTTTCAGACGGAATGTAAGAAAAGACATCCGCTTTCAGATCAAAGAGATAAGGCGAAAGCCAGAGGCGATTCTCAATGGTATCCCCCACAGTTAAAGACTGGATCAGCCGCCGGATTTCTTTCTTCCCCTGCCTTGTGGTCTCAATTCCATAAAGCCTCTTCTGGATCTCCGGTAGTGGGCTCTGGGGATACAACTCTTGGACCGGCCCGATTCTATAGTTCTCGATGGTTTGGAAAGATCGTTGGGTCGCAGGATCGAACAGCCGGAGGGTTGCCACCTCGTCCCCTTCCAGTTCAATCCTGACGGGGGCATCTTCCAAGGGTGAAAACAGATCGATCACGCCACCTCGAACGGCCACGTCCCCCGGAAGCTCCACCGTGGGGGTTCGAGTGTAGCCACGGTAAAAAAGCTCCCGTAAAAAGGCGTCCCGATCCCCCATACTGTCCCCCGGCACCACCTTCATCATCCCCTCTTGAAAATCCCCCGGAGGCACCATACGGGTCATTAAGGCCTCCGGCGTGGTCAAAAGGGCCACCGGTTTTCTCTCCAACAGCGCAGAAAGCCCTTTAACCCGAAGGGAGGCCACGCTGGGTTGCATCCATTCATCCAGATAGGGGGTTAGTTCCCATGAGGGGAAGGGCATGATCGGGGTTTCATTTGGCTTTCCAGGGGGAGGGCTTAGGATCTTACAGAAGGCAGCCAGCGCCTGAGCCACGTGGTTACGTGTCCTGATGTCCGGCAGCACCATCACGAGTGGCCCTCGGTGAACGGCCCAAAGGGCACAGGCGATAAACGTCCGAGCCTCTCCCCTCACGCCCGCCAACTGAAATGAGGAACTTCCCTTCAGAAGGGAGTGGAGGCGCTCCGCCTCTTTGATGAAACCGCTCAACCCCTTGAAGGCCGTCGGATACGGAGAATCTTTCTCTGGCATCTCTTCATCTCTTTCGCACGCATCCAACATGGACACCGCACAGGGGAGAATTCTAAAGGATAAGGGAAAAATCGGCAAGCCCAAAATTTTTCAACCCCCACAAACAAAAATTCGCTACCCCTTCCCGCCTCCCTACCGCTTCCAGGCGGAATATGCTATTTTTAATCGGCGCATGGGTGAAGCAGAAAAAGAGATCCTCTTTCTAATTCAGGGAAGGAACGTGGCCTCGTCACGGTATCGCATCCTCCAGTATCTCCCCTATCTAAATAGGGAAAACATCAAAACAGAGGTGGCCGATTTCGCGAGAAAGGCCTCGGAATGGCCCAAAGTTCTCAAAAAAGTTCGGAAGAGCGACGTGCTGGTGATCCAGAGAAAACAGATCGGGTTCATGAAAACGAAGATGCTCAAGAAAATTTCCCGCAAAATCGTATACGACTTTGATGACACCCTCTGGGTCAAGAGTGCGAGGCATGGGAAAAACCAATCCATGAGTCGGAATCTCAAGTTCAAGTGGATGGTCGATCTTGCCGACGAGGTCATCGCGGGGAATACCTTCCTGGCGGAAAGGGCCCTCAAGTACAACCCAAACGTCACCGTTATCCCCACACCTCTCGACCTCTCAAGATACTCAATCCGATCTTATCCGAACACCAGCGATGAGGTAATCATTGGCTGGATCGGGGCCCACGGATCGATCCACTACCTAAAAAGAATCATCCCAATCCTTGAAAAAATCCACGCCATGAACCCCAAAATACGTCTGAAGGTCATATGCGATACCTTCCCCTCGAGCCGCACGCTTCCCATCGAAAAGGTAACCTGGAACGAAAAAACGGAGGTTGATCATCTAAAAACCATGGATATCGGGCTAATGCCGCTCATGGAGGACGAATGGTCCCGAGGAAAATGTGGGCTAAAGGTCCTCCAGTACTTCGCAGTAGGGATTCCTGCCGTGGCTACCCCCGTCGGCATCAATCGAGATATTGTGAAGGACGGCGAGACCGGATTCTGGGCCCGAACGGAAAAGGAATGGATCGATCGGATCCTGCTCCTCGCATCAGACCCCTCTCTCCGAAGGACGATGGGATTGAAGGCGAGAGAGACCGTCGAAAATTACTACAGCGTGGAGGCCTGCTATCCCATTTTCAAAAAGGTATTAACCGCTTGAACATTTCCACCTCCACCCAACAATAAAATGAAAGGAAACAACTCGATGAACTACCCTGCATTCTTCGATGACGTCGAACCCATCATCCTAAAAGACAACCTAGCCAAATTCGTCGGCGTCAATAATGATGGGATTATTGAAATCACCTATCTGGAGATCGTGAAAATGGCCGGCCACAGTTGCGCGGTCGTCAGCGGGGCTTATCTCTGCGCCCAAAAAGGGCTCAAGGCCCTGTTCGGAAACGAGCTTCCAAAAAGGGGCGAAATCAAGGTCGAACTGAGGAAAGCTCCCACTGAAGATAATACAGGTGTGGTAGGATGCGTCCTCTCCAACATCACCGGCGCCACCACCGACTACGGTTTCGGAGGCCTTGCAGGCGGAAAGTTCAACAGGAGAAACCTTCTTGTCTACAACGCACCGATCGACACGGACATCCGATTTACCCGGATGGACACGGGCGGGCAGGTCGGCATCAACTACCGGCCAGGAAAGCTGGTCAACCCGGCGGCACTTTTCGAAGGCGCCTTCGGGCCAAACGCTACCCCGGAACAGCAAAAAGCCTTTCCCCATCGCTTCCAGGAAATGGTCAGAACCATCCTCACAAACGGGGAAACGGTCATCGAAATCGTCGAAGGATAATCCTATCCGGTCTATGGATATCGAAATCGAAAAAATCATTCGCTCTCGGAGAAAGACGATCGCGCTGCAGATAACCGAAAGGGCAACCCTCATCATCCGGGCCCCTTATAACCTAAGAAAGAAAACCATTTGGGACATTGTCTCGAAGCACGAAAAATGGATCGAGAAAAAGAGAAGGGAAACAGAGGAAAGAAACCGGAAAATCCAGCCAAGGAGATTCATGGACGGTGAAGAATTCCTCTATCTTGGAAAGCCCTATCCCTTGAAGATCGTTAATGACGGAACCCCTCAGTTGAAATTTGATGGCGGTTTCTTCCTTTCGCAAAACGCCCGGGACGTCGCAAGGGAGGTCTTCGAAACCTGGTATAAAAAAACGGCCCGTGAAATAATACCGGAAAGGGTCACTCTGCTCTCGGGAAAAGAGGAACTCAGCTACAACAGGGTTCGCATCACGAATGCACGGAAACGGTGGGGATCTTGTTCCTCCAAGGGCAATCTGAATTTCTCATGGCGTTTGATCATGGCCCCTCTTCCTGTCATTGACTACGTGGTCGTCCACGAGCTTGCCCACCTCGTTGAGAGGAATCATTCCACCCGTTTTTGGAACAAGGTTGGGAGTCTCATGCCAGACTTCAAAATCCATAAAAACTGGCTTAGAGAAAACGGCTATCTCCTGCAATCCTTCTAAGATATAGGTAAAAATATTCAAAAACCTTAAAGGCCAGCAGAGCCCAAACTCATTCGGGTGCCATTCTATCAAGAATCTCTTTCATGAGTTTAACGGCGACCATGGCGGTCACACCGGAAGGGTCTCGCTCTGGGTTATATTCCACAAGATCCGCCCCTATCAAAGAAGGTAAGGAATGGATGAAGGAAATAAGTTCGCGAGTGCTCATGCCGCCGGGTTCGAAATGGGAAACCCCGGGGGCGTAGGCAGGGTCGAGAACATCCATATCAAGGGTGAGATAGACAGGTGGTTCAAGGGAGGTCATCGGTATTTCACGGATGTTACGGATGGATTTCATCTCATAAGTCTCCACCCCAAAACGCCTCGCCTGGGCAAGTTGATGGCCGTTCGAGGCCCGGATGCCGATCTGAATCAAACGACGAACCAACCCTTCTTCCATGATCCGCGCCATGGTGCATGCGTGAGAAAGGTGATCTCCCTCGTAAACATCATAGAGATCGGGATGGGCATCGAGGTGAATCAAAGTCACTGGTCCACGATGGGCAGTAACTGCCTTGATAACGGGATAGGTTACCGCATGGTCTCCCCCAACCACGAGCAGGCGGTTGTTTTTCGAAAGGATATCAGAAACAGCCTCAACGACACGGTCATATCCATCCTCCCCATCGGCATCCGGCACATCCCCCACATCCGCCATCTTCCCAGACCCGAGGATATCCCGCCCAGATTCACTCCACATATTCATGGACCCAGAACGGAGAGCCTCCCGTATCCGAGCAGGAGCTTTGGCTGCCCCACGAAGAAAGGATGAATGTCTATCCGAGGGGACCCCCAGAATCACAACAGAATCCATAGGCAGAGAGCTGTTTTCAACCATGCAAAGATCTTATCCGATACGCCCAGGAAAAGTCAAAAGATGCCTCACACAACCAAGTAACGATCCTTTATCCCGCTTTCACACTCCGCTTGCAATCGATTTTTCTCAAAAACAAAACGCTTGTTGCGGTGATAAGAATGCTGACCCCAAACACAAAGGGATATCCCAGATAAGAGATGAGGGCTCCGGCGATCATGGGGAAGACGATCGCGAAAATACCCCCCGCCCCGGAAAGGGCGGTATATAGGGCCCTGTTATGTTCTTGAGATATCTCGAGCAGAATGCCGGGCAAGGCGATTTGATAGGCCGAGATATTAAAGCCCGACAATAGAAAGATAAAAGGATAGATGGCTTTACTCCTGGAAAAAAGGAGCGCAAAAATCGGTAGCAAAGAACCGATCAAAGTGTAAATTTTGACCAGTCCTTTATAGGATCCTTTCCTTATAATGAAATGCCACAGCAGGTTTGACACGATCATCCCAATAATCTGCAACAGCAGGAAATTTCCGACCGCCTGGGCGGTCAATCCCAAGTGCTTTTTTGCAAGGGAAATATAAAACGGGACCAAGGTCAGCCCTATGCCGGTGCTGTTTCTTAAAAGAATGTAATACCTCAAATTCACATCTTCTATAAACATCTTTTTCAGTGCCGAAAGCACGGACATGAGGTGGATGCCCGAATCCTCAAAATCGGTCGGCTTTTCCCTTATCATCCAAAACCCAAGGGAGGCGATAAGAAGCAACACACCGGCGGACACGAAGAGCACACTATAATTGACGGGGTACGGATAGCGACGCACAAGGTGGCGGACAATCAGCGCGGACATCAAGATGCCAGCGCTGAGAATAACCTGTCTAAACACAAAAAACCTTTTCCTGTTGTCTCCTAAAATCGATTTCCCCAAGATATCCGTGTATGAGATGTTTGCGAACGAACCGCTGAAACTGAAGATGGAAATCAGGATGAAAATGGCGCCTATAACGTAAAATGCCGGCAATCCGCTCGCCTTGGAAAGCAGAAAGCCCAGTCCCAAAAGGGCCCCTACCCTCAGATAGATCCCCGTTAGTAGATACCCCTTTTTCCTCTCCTTCTTAAAGAGAAACCCCGCGAAGACGATCTGCATAAAGCTGGAGCCGCCTATCATGATCGCCGTCAATACCCCCAGCTCCGTGGTTGATCCGCCGGCGCTGATAAGCATGGCGGGGATAATCGTATTCACATCCATGAAGTTCTTCGCGAGCGCGAGAAACAGTGAATGCCACAAAAAAGAAAAAAAGTTGACCTTGGCATCTGATATTTTCGAAGGACTCATCTCAGGATATCTCCGTAGCCTCACGAACAAAAGGGGGACTGTTTCCAGTCCCCCCTCTCATTCCTTTGTCTTTCGTGGTTTATTTTCCGAGGCGCTTCTTGAATTCCTCTGTCAAGGCCGGAACCACCTGGAACAGATCGCCCACGATGCCGTAGGTCGCGACCTTGAAGATCGGGGCATCCGGATCCTTGTTAATGGCCACAATGACATCTGAGGTTTTCATCCCAGCGAGATGCTGGATGGCTCCGGAGATACCACAGGCAATGTAGATCTTCGGGCGCACGGTCTTTCCCGTCTGGCCAACCTGATGTTCGTAAGGAATCCAACCCGCGTCGACCGTGGCACGAGAGGCACCCACCGCGGCTCCCAAGACATCCGCCAGCTCCCGAATAATCTTGAAGTTTTCCGGTTTTCCAAGCCCTCGACCACCGGAAACGATGATGTCGGCCTCTGTCAAATTGACCTTCTGCTCACTCTTGATGAACTCGACGACCTTCGTCCGGACCTCGTCTTCCGACATCTCGAGGGTTTCCTTGATAATCTCGCCCTGGCGGGAGTCATCTCGCTCCGGCATGGGCATGACCTTGGGGCGCACCGTCGACATCTGAGGACGGGTCCTCGGGCAGAGAATCGTCGCCATGATGTTTCCACCAAAGGCCGGACGGGTCTGGCGTAACAACTTTGTCTCGGGATCGATGTCCAACCCCGTACAATCCGCTGTCAGACCGGTATAGAGAGTCGTGGCCACGTTCCCCGCAAAGTCCCTTCCTTGGGTGGTCGCGCCATAGATGACGATCTCTGGTTTATACTTCCGGATCAGGTTAACAGCACCCCTCGCAAAGGGCTCCGTCCGGTATTTTTCAAGGATGGGATCGTCAATGTAGTAGACCTTCTCCGCCCCATAGGCGATCGCCTCTTTCGCGAAATCCTCTACGCCGTGTCCCATGAGCATGCCGCAGAGCTGACATCCCAGATCGTCCGCCAGTTTCCGCCCCACGCCTAAAAGCTCGAAGGAAACGGTCGCGATCTTTCCGTGTTCATGTTCAATGAAGACCCACACATCCTTGTAATCGGCGATGTCCTCCTGCACTCGCTTTTCATCCTTGGTTAGGACGATGGCTTCAACCGGGCAAACCTCCACACATGCACCGCAATAGGTACATTTGTCCCCAATGACGGCAACGTCATCCTCTATCGTAATCGCACCAAACGGGCAGGCGTCAACGCAGCTCCCACACCCTGTACATTCATCCGTTAATACTTTTATATCAGCCATGGTTTTCCTCCTTTAACCCTCGACTTTACTGAATTATTTTCATGTCCATAAGTTTTTCCACAAGGGTGGAAACCACCTCGGGGATCTCACCTTCCAGAATTTCACCTCCACCTCTCACCTCGGGTGAAAAGACATTGATAACCTCGGTAGGCGATCCCTTGAGGCCCAGCTTGTCCTTATCTACGGGAAGATCGTCTGCCGTCCAGGTGGGAATATCCAGCTTTGCCGCCTTCTTAATCCCAAACAGAGAGGGAAGCCTTGGCTCATTGATATCCTTGACCACGGTAATCAAGGCCGGGAGGCTTGCCTCTACTACTTCCTTTCCGTCTTCCAGCAACCGCTCCACCTTGATTTTCTTGTTGTCAGGATCGATTTCGACGACCTTGTCCACATAGGTTAACTGAGGAATATTCAACTGGGTGGCAATTCCAGGGCCTACCTGCGCGGTATCTCCGTCGATGGCCTGCTTGCCGCAAATAACCAGGTCAAAATCCCCTATCTTCTTGATTGCCGCAGACAGGGTATAGGCCGTCGCCCACGTGTCCGCGCCCGCGAAGGCCCTATCGGAAATAAGGTAGACATAATCCGAGCCCACGGCATAGGCGTTTTTCAGGACTTCTTTCGCCTGCGGCGGTCCCATGGTGATTACGTGGACCTCTCCGCCGTATTTCTCTTTCGTCAACAAACCCTCTTCAATGGCAAATTCGTCGAACGGGTTGGTAATGCTCTCGACACCTTCTCTCACCAGTGTCTTCGTCTCAGGGTCAATCTTGACCTCTGTGGTATCTGGCACCTGTTTGATACACACTACAATTTTCACGACCAGTCCTCCTTACGTTGATCCAAGATTAAAGTTTAACCTTACCGCCCCTTGAAAACAGGTTTTCTCTTTTCAAGGAATGCCTTCATGCCCTCTTTTTTGTCTTCCGTAGAACAGCACATTCCAAAGCTTCGAGACTCCATGAGGCATCCATCGTCCAGTGGGATATCATATCCCACATCCACCAAGTTCTTTGCAATATAGACCGCAATGGGGCCGTTCTTGGCGATCTGCGTGGCTACTTCCTTAACGGCATCCATCAGTTGATCCAGCGGAACGACCTTATTGACCATTCCCATCTCATAGGCCTCAGCCGCCGAGATCATCTTTCCCGTAAAGATCAACTCCTTGGCCCGGCTCTTTCCTATGAGACGGGGGAGCCGCTGCGTCCCGCCGAATCCGGGGAAGATCCCGAGTGTGACTTCAGGAAGCCCAAACTTCGCATTTTCCGAGGCGTAGATAAAGTCACACGCCAGGGCAAGCTCGGACCCGCCGCCAAGGGCGTATCCGTTCACGGCCGCGATGACGGGTTTTTTCAGATCCTGGACTTTCTGGAATACCAACTGTCCGAGCCGGGAGAAATTCGACCCTTCCAGCGGGCTCATCTCACTCATTTCCGCGATATCCGCTCCGGCCACAAAGGCTTTTTCCCCACTCCCCGTAATGATAACAACTCGTATTTCTTCATCCTCGTTTACGCGGTCCAAGGTTTTATCCAATTCCGCAAGGACCTTAGAATTCAAGGCATTCAGCGCCTTGGGGCGATTGATAGTAATCGTCGCCAACGGTGGTGTTTTCTCTAACAATACTAATTCTTCTGACATATAGGTCACCTCCTTTATAATCTTTCAATAATCATGGCCATTCCCTGTCCACCCCCGATGCACATGGTTGCCAGTCCGGTTTTCAGGTTTTGTCGCATCATCTCGTAGAGCAACGTCACAACAACCCGCGTGCCCGTGCACCCGATGGGGTGTCCCAGTGAAATTCCACTGCCATTTACATTGGTATTGTCCAAACTCAGACCAAGCTCCCGAATACAGGCGATCGCCTGAGAGGCAAAGGCCTCGTTCAACTCTATCAAATCGATATCCGACATCTTCATGCCCGCTATATCTAAAACCTTTTTGACCGCCGGGATGGGCCCCAACCCCATATAGGCCGGATCGACGCCACCCGAGGCATAAGCCACAATCTTGGCGAGCGGCTTGACACCGATCTCCTTCGCCTTACTTTCCGACATGACGAGCACCGCCGCAGCCGCATCGTTAATCCCGGAGGCGTTTCCCGCTGTCACCGTTCCACCTTTTTTGAAAACGGTAGGCAGTTTCGCCATCTTCTCCAGCGATGTATCCATAGGGCGTTCATCCGTATCGAAGACCACGGGATCCCCCTTCCTCTGTGGAACCTCCACGGGTACGATCTCCTCGGCGAATTTCCCCTCGGTGATCGCCTTCCGCGCCCGCTGGTGGCTCATGAGACCAAGCTTATCCTGTTCCTCTCGGGAGATATTGTATTTCTCAGCGATATTCTCCGCAGTGAGACCCATGTGATATCCATAAAAAATCTCCCACAAACCATCGTGCACCATGAGATCCAGCATCTCAGCGTTGAACATCCGAGCTCCCCAGCGTCCCTTGGGAAAGGCATACGGAGCCATGCTCATATTTTCCATGCCCCCTGCCACAACAACCTGGTTGATCCCGCTTCGGATAGACATATCCGCGATCGCGATGGTCTTCAAACCCGAGGCGCAGACCTTGTTGACTGTGATGGCGTTGGTCTCCTTCGGCATCCCGGCATAGATGGTGGCCTGTCGGCCGGTGTTCTGGCCCTGACCTCCCTGGAGAACGTTCCCCATGATCACTTCGTCCACATTAATGGGCTTCGCCGAGTCGTCCCAGTTTCGGTACTTCTTTTCCAGTTCGCTGTAACCCGCCCCTTTCAGGGCCTCCGGCCCGTAGGATAAAACCTTTTCTGAAGGCTCCGGGCGCAGACCCACACGTTTCAGAACCTCTCGAATCACCAAGGCCCCCAACTGAACCACGGGGGTAGTCTTCAGTGACCCGCCGAACGAACCAATCGGGGTCCTTACCGCACTGCAAATAACGACGTTTTCCATATTCTAACTCCTTTCAAGAACCAACTTAATTAAACATTCATTCAAATTTTTCGAGTCCTGTGGCTACATACCCAAAAAACACAATCTTGTCAATTATAAATGTGAATTTTTGAACTATCAGCGTCTTGAGCTTATTCCCTGAACCTCACTTTTTCCCAACGGGTGGTTTGGATGGTGGAGGAGTCTTGGCTTTAGACCCTTGAGTAGGTGTGTGTTTCACAACCTTTCTCGCATAGATCGTCAGGGGAATTTCGATCAGCGACTGGACAGTGCTGTTCGTACGAACCAAGAGCTTCCCGCTATACGGATTCACAGGTGGAGTTCCACCAGGCCAGATAGCGGTCAGGTAATATTTCCTGCCCTCCACCACGGGAATAAGTTTGACCACAAGTCGTTTGATGGTCGAGGTTACCTCTTTAATCTTCAATCCCTCCTGGTTGGCATAAAGGCTGAATCCCGTTGTTGCCATCCCACCCACGATCGCCGGATCGCTAAACATGGAACTTCTCGTCGGCATCACAGTGATGGGCCCCTGCACCATGCCCGAAACCCTGAGATCATAGGTGGGGGCCTTTTTCAAGTTCGTGAAGAGCCGGATAAACCCTCGATAGGGTCCAATCCGCATCTTGGGTCCAAACGTTACCTTGATATTATAGTGCATACCATCCTTGTCCTTCCAGGACTTAATAACCTCGGCTGCCACGCCCTTCGCAAAGCTTTCAACCTTCTCCACCTTGAAATTAGGATCCACGGGCGACCAAACAGCCAAGGTTCTCGTAATCTCCTGGCCATACGACTTGGACACGGCAAGATACGGGGTCGGGCTACATTCGATCAGAGGTTTGACCTGTGCGCTGATTCGTAGGAACCGCTTCGGTGTTTTGGGGTCGTTGGAGACCACCGTGGCACCCTTGACGATGTTGCCCCGGTACCCTTTGGTGCGGACCTTCAACGTGACCTTTCCCTCCTTACCTGGAGGGATCAAACGGTCGAAAGAGACCGTAGAGCAGCCTCACCCGGGCTTCACGCTTTTAATCACCAGATCCTTGGTTCCTTTGTTCTGAATGATGAAGGTATGGACGATTTCCTCACCTTCCAGCACCTTTCCGGCCTCGAAGGTGGGTTGTGCCACCACCAATGAGGGACCTTCTTTCGATTTGGTGGTTTTTTCAGCCGCTTTTAGTAGTGGCCCATAGAAAACAAGGAACGCCAGCAAAAAAATGTATAAAAGACTTTTAGCTCTCACATATCCCATTCGTGTCTCTCCTCCACGTATTTTCATCGCCTAAGTTTGAGAATCTTTTTCAGCGCATCTTTAACTTCATTGACCTTTATAAGCGCAAAATCCTTGGTCGGGGAAAATTGCGTTTGATACTTCTCCGGGCAGACACACGACGTAAATCCCATACGCATCGCCTCCTGAATCCGGATATCTCCCTGCATCACCCCACGCACCTCTCCGGCCAGTCCCACCTCGCCAAAAACCACCATCTCGGCAGGCACCGCCTTTTCGTAAAAACTCGACGCGATCGCCGCAACAATGCCCAGATCCACCGCCGTTTCCACGATCCTCAATCCCCCCGCGGCATTTACAAAGATATCCTGCTCTCCCAGGGGCATCCCCATTTTCTTTTCCAGAACGGCCACGAGCAATGCCAGTCGGTTCGGGTCCAGGCCGATGGCCGTTCGGCGGGGAACGCCGAAGTTTGTGGGGGTTACCAAGGCCTGAATCTCCACCAAGAGGGGACGGCTCCCCTCGAGGCAGGGAACAACCACCGATCCCGGTGTCTCCTGGGACCGCTGCCCCATGAAAAGCTCCGACGGGTTAGTGACCTCCTTGATTCCCTCCCCTGTCATCTCAAACACGGCGATCTCATTGGTGGGGCCATACCGGTTCTTGATACCCCGCAGAACCCGGAAAGGCTGATCCTTCGGGCTCTCGAAATAGAGGACGGCATCCACCAGGTGCTCCAGAATCTTCGGGCCCGCGATGGCCCCTTCCTTCGTCACGTGTCCGATGAGGAAAATAGGGATCCCCATGGTCTTGGAAATTCGGGCAAACCGTCCCCCCGTCTCGCGAATCTGACCCACGCTTCCCGGGGCCGAGGGAAGGTCTCCCAGGTGCATCGTCTGGATGGAATCGATGACAACAATCTCCGGGGCCATCTCTTTGATGGTGTTCTCTATCAGTTCGTACATGGTTTCAAACACCACGTAGAGCTTATCGGATACCGCGTGAAGCCTCTGGGCACGAAGTCGGATCTGATTGGGGGATTCCTCTCCGGATACATACAGGACCCGATGTCCCTGCGAGGCCAAATGATTCAACACCTGGAGAAAGAGAGTCGACTTCCCGATCCCCGGCTCTCCACCCACAAGAACCACGGAAGCCGGCATAATCCCCCCACCCAAAACCCGGTCGAACTCCCCGATTCCCGTCAGGATACGTCTCTCATGCTCTCCCTCGATCCGGGTCAGTGGAACGGGTTCGATCGCCTTTTTACCCTTGAGGGCGTGGGTCGCGGAGAGCGGTTGGACCACCTCTTCCACAAAGGTATCCCACTGTCCACATTGAGGGCATTTCCCCAACCATTTGGGCACCTGATACCCGCAGGATTGGCAGACATAACGGACCTTCGTCTTCATCTGTTCTTTACCATCTTGGCAGCCTCTTTTAGGGGCATTCTAACAAAAACCTTTCCACAATGGGGGCACCGTTCCTCCTTCACATCTTTATCGGAGCCTACCTCTTGGGGAAGAACCTCGTCACAATAGGGACACCGCCTGGGCAACTGCTGCACGACCTGCTCTTCCACCACCTTTATCGCTCCTTTAGCCTGGGGTCGAGGATGTCTCTCAGACCTTCTCCGAGGAGGTTGTATCCCAGGACCGTGACAAGGATCGCCAAACCAGGAAACACGGAAAGCCACCAGGCGATTTCCATGTTATTCTTCCCCGCCGTCAACATATTCCCCCAGCTTGGCGTGGGCGGCTGCACCCCAATGCCGAGAAAGCTCAGGGCAGACTCCGTTAAAATCGCCCCCGCTACACCAAGCGTGGCCGCCACGATAACCGGATTCAGGGCATTGGGCAGGATATGGCGAAAAACGATCCTGAGATCGCTCGCCCCTATGGAACGGGCCGCCTTGACATAATCCATTTCCCGAATTCGTAAAAACTCCGCGCGAACAAGACGAGCCACACCCATCCAGCCCGTCAGGCCGATCACCGCCATGATATTGTAGATGCTTGGCTCCAGGATGGCGATAACGGCAAGGATCAAGAAAAAGGACGGGAAACAGAGCATCATGTCCACGAATCGCATGAGGAGATCGTCTATCCATCCCCCGTAATAACCTGCTGCTGCCCCAATAATAACCCCGATGATCACGGCGATTCCCACGGCCACAAAACCGACTTTTAATGAAATCCTCGAACCCCAGATCATTCGCGACAAGACATCCCGTCCCAGCTCATCCGTGCCGAAGGGGTGCTGACGACTGGGGGGCATGAGAATCTCCTTGACATTAATGGTATCCGGGTTGTAGGGGCTGATAATCGGCGCAAGAAAAGACACGGCGAACAGGATAACCACTACGATCCCCCCCATCAAGGCCAGCTTGTTCCGGAGAAGTTGTTTAAAGAATCCCATTTCAGCTCACCCGTATCCTCGGATCCGCAAGGGCGTAGGAGATATCGGCAATGAGATTTCCCAACAGCGTCAAAACAGCACCTATGACCAGCATTCCCATGATGAGCGGGTAGTCCCGCGCCATCACACCGTTATAGAAGAGCTGCCCCATCCCGGGAATGGCGAAGATCGTCTCAAAGATGACGCTCCCGCCGATCAGGCCAGGGATGGAAAACCCCAAGATCGTGATAATGGGAAGGAGGGCATTCCGGAAGGCATGAACGTAAATCACGCGCCATTCGCTCAATCCCTTCGCCCGCGCCGTGGTGATGTAATCTTGACGAATCACCTCCAGCATGTTCGATCTCATGTAACGGGAAAATCCGGCCAGCCCCCCAAAAGCGGAGATCAGAACGGGGAGCAGGAGATGCTTGGTCAGATCCCAGAATTTCCCCATGGCACTCAGATGCGGATAGCTCATGGACCTCAAACCAGAGATGGGAAGCCAGTGCAGATGCACCCCAAACAGCATCATACACAACAGGGCCAGCCAGAACGTGGGTACGGCAAACCCGATGAAAACGAAGAGGGTCGAGGCATGATCGAAGAGCGATCCCTTGTGGGTCGCGGAATAGATCCCGATGGGGAGGGAAACGAGGATAATCAAGATCAATGACAGGACATTGATAGTCACCGTGATGGGAATTCGTTCCTTGATCTTATCGATGACGGGACGCCCGTCCGGGGCAAAAGAATTCCCGAAATTGAGGAAAACCACCCGCTTTAACCAGAGTCCGTACTGGACAATCAGGGGTTTGTCGAGACCATAATAGGCCCGAAGCCTCTGACGCACCTCAGCCGTAATCTTCGGGTTCAAATCCGTCGCCAACCCCGTGGGTTCCCCCGGTGCCAAGTGGATCACCATGAATGAAATCAGAGTAATCCCCAAAAGCAACGGAATCATTCCTACCAACCGTTTGGAAAGATAGGCAATCATTGTGTGTAATTTAGCACGATTGCCGTCCATGAAAAAGGGGGAGTAGTAGAAACCAGGGATTTTTTAGCCATGATCTCTAAAGGGGCCCTCGTTGACTTTAGCGGTCTCTTCACCTAAAGTCATGGGACAAATTCTTTGAGGAAGGAACGGCCTCACCCATATGAGACGATACATTATCCTGGCGGCTGCCGTCTTCATGCAAATGTGCCTCGGGGCTACCTACTCTTGGGCCGTTTTCGTGCGTCCTTTGAAGGAGATCACCGGCCTATTGCAAGGCACACTGCAGTCCCCCTTTTCCATCTTCTATTTCGTCTTTCCCCTGACCCTCATCTTTTCCGACAGAATTCTCCGATGGCTTGGACCACGGAAGGCCTCCCTTCTCGGTGGTATTCTCTTTGGAGGGGGATGGATTCTCGCGAGCCTTGGGAATCATACTTTTGCCTTCACTGCCGCAGGTGTCGGCGTCCTCAGTGGGGTCGGAGTGGGAACGGTTTACCTCGTTCCAGTCACGGTAGGGCTCGCGTGGTTCCCGGAACACAAAGGACTCGTAACAGGAATTACCGTTGCGGGGTTTGGAGGGGGAGCCGCCCTTTTCAGTCAAGTAGCCGGGTGGGGAATGGCCAGCGCGGGCATCTCCCCTTATACGATGTTTCTCTACCTTGGAATCGGTTATATCCTCATCATTAGCCTCTGCGGCCTCACGATGGTCAATCCTCCAGACGTGAAAATTAAGGAGACGATCCCTCTGAACTACACCGTCATCCTCAAGAGCAAGCTCTTCAGAGCCCTCTGCCTAGCCATGTTCGCCGGTCTGGCGGCAGGCCTGACCGTCAATGCCAACATGAAAGAGCTGACCCCTCTCGTTTCCGTAAAAACGGGGATCATGGCAGTGGCCTTCTTCGCCGTCGCCAATGCCATCGGACGTGTGATATGGGGGCTCATTTTCGACCGTATCCCCCCGGAAAGGGCCATCCAGGCAAACCTGCTCAGCCAGGCCCTCGTCCTCACCTGCAGCCCTTTCCTTCTCCACTCGCCTGCCGGACTGGAGGTTTTTGCCTTTCTAACGGGCTTCAACTATGGTGGGATCCTCGTTCTCTACGCCTCGACCATCGCCCGGGTCTGGGGAATTGAACGAGTGTCCCAGGTGTATGGTCTTCTCTTTTCCGTTCACCTCATTGCCACCTTCAGCCCCATGGCCGCTGGATATGCCTATGATTTCACGGGCAGCTTCACCCTACCCTTCGTAGCACTTGTCCTTTTACTCCTCTTGGCTACGGGCGTCATCCAGTGGAACCGTAAATTCTTCGCTACTCAATCCACAGGATAATCAGGCAGGTAACACCTCAAACACAACTTATTTGGCATCCACCTTCTCTGGAGCGAAAAACATCGTGTCAACCTTCTCACCGGCCTTATAGGTCAGGGCCAACCGGTTTCCCACGAAGCTAAATCCCATTGATCCCTTCAAGGCCTCCAGATACCGTGCCTCCAAAGCCATGATCTCCTTCGGGCACGCCTTTTTCGTGCTTATCAGGCCCTTGATCTTGATCTCCCCCACAATATCCTCCGGTATCAGGGCCTTTCCCTGGTAACGATTACACCCGGCACTTCCGTGTATCTTTCCCCCATCGAAAACGAGCGTGACCCGGTGCTCCGAAGGAACAGGCTTTCCCTTGTAACGCATGCTTTTCAGGACCCAAACCACACCGCCGAGATCCCTGACCGAAAACTTTCCCAGAATCTTCGTTTTCCCCGCCACCAGCTTATTTCCCCTCAAGGTCCAGATCCGGAGGGCCTTCTGGGAAGGGCAACATCGGGGATCTTTGGGACCATGCCGGAGCACCTTCAACTCGATCTGGCCATCACGAATTCCCCCTCCAAGGATTTGGATCCTGTCTCCGAGGGGAGCTGTAGCAATATTCACCAACTGGTTCCCCTTCCTCGTCAAAACAGCAAGAAAGTAAAACGTTCCCGATCCCCCCGAGTTCTGCCAGAGGATCACGGCCTCTTCAGGCTTTCCATCCCCGGTGAGATCGCCAGTTACTCGAAATCCCTCCATGAGCCCTACCGTTGGACGACTCGCCCCTCCTGAGACAAAAGGCTTGCCCTTCCACTGGCCATCCTTAAGTGTAATCGATTTTTTACCTTCTACGATTCCAAAATAGGTGGCGTTACCGGGATCGGTCGCCGCAGTAGCGGCCCCAAGGCCCATCAGAAGAAAGATTACTCCGACAGTCATCCCTAAAAACATCTTGATTTTCATATTTCTCCCCTTTCTCAAATAATGTTCCTCGCTATCATATTCCGCTTATCTTTTCAAACTCCTGACAGAAATCCCCCGCCATGGGCGACTTGAAACGCAACGTTATTTCACCAGACCACTCATCATGAAACAAAGAGGGATCAAAAGAAATTTCGATCCTATTTCTATGACATAAAACCCCGACTCCCGATAATTCACGTGCATCCAGAGAGACATCG
>JAOZMY010000157.1 GCA_029934085.1 bacterium
TTCGATTGCTGTCCGTCATTTCCTCCGCCTTCAACGGTGAAGTGCGATGTTTTGTCATGCACCTCTATCCATCTCTGCCAGTCTTTTACATATTGCGTTGTAGTCTCATAGGGTTGCACGATGGTGCCTTCGCAGGAGTTGTTGTCATCCCTCAATTCGTGGAAGGATCCGGCTGGATTGACCGTCGCGGAAAAGTGCTGGCCAATCTGGACGACCATCCAATCGAGCCGCAGCGTTTTCTTCACCATCTGACTAGGAAAAAGACTTTCCACATCGACAGGAATGGCCAATCCTCTTTGATAGAAGACAACCTGGGTTTCCGGAGAGGAACCGTCCCCGATGTTTTTGATGAAGTAGACCATCTGGTTTGATACCTGCCGACATGCCAGAGCAAGGTCGGGAATCCCCTGGCATCGGTAGCTTGGGTTTATGAAGATGTTATTCCTTTCATCTGATTCGTCCACGTCGTTGACAGGATCGGCCACGATTTGTACCTGATGCGGGCCCATCGTGCGGACTGCCAAGGATGCTTCAACGAACCAGGTTCGTTGAGCACCCAGCGGACCCACATCGAGGAATTTATTCGTGTCATCAACTGTAAAGAGGACCTTGAACAGTCGCCGCTCTATCCCGCCGGTGTTTTCAATCGTGACCTGGAACTTGACGAGATAAGGTTTTGCGGGATTACCAGAGGCCCCGCTGCTGATGGAAGCCGCCTTAATGCGAAGATCTGGTTTTGCGTTTTTTCCTCGGATCTCGAAGACCTCGCTCATGCCGCCGCCATCGGTTCCCTGAACCATGATCCGATATTTTCCTTCAGAGAGGGAATCGGGAACCTGGTATCCCAAACTCAAAAGACTACTGGGAACATTGTTTCCAACCACCACGGCCTGATTGGAATGCCCTTCCGGAAAAAGCGTGACGCTGTAGGGCCCTTGCGCCGTTCCCGTCCAGGCAATCTGGACCCTCTGGCCTTTTGTCCAAAAGATCTCCCGGTTCGGGACAAGAATCGTTAGAGACTTTCCTTGATTTTGGTTTTGATCCTGGGCCCACGACATGATCGAATCCCGTTGGACCATTGCCTGCGCCACGTTATGCATCATCTCGGGGTTTGCTTCGACGGTCAGTTCTTTTGAAAATAGCGTTTTGACTGGGATGATCCTATTTCCCTTCCTGGAAAGCTGTTTCACCATGAACCGGCCGGGACCGGGGGTTTTCCAGCCCACATCCGGATGAATGACGATGGTCTCTCCGGGATATAGTTTCTTTATTCTGACAGTCCTCTCTCCAAAAAAGATTTCGGGACCGAAAAAACCAACCAGAACCTCGTTAAGGGGAACACGGTCCGGTGAGACGTTTTTGAAGCGGACACCGGGGTGATAAGCGATGCCGGAGACAACGGTGTCTTCGGGACCGTAACATGACTCCACGATGAGTTTCGGATGTGGCTCCCGGTGAGGGAAGTTGGGGACAGAATCCTTATGCGAATAGATGCGCAAGGTGTCCCGAATCTCGTTGTTGGTTTCGTCAGCTTCTACGATTTCGTTGTCGGGATCCACCACAGCCCGGTAGGTTTTCATTCCTGCTACCCGTCTCCACTTTCCTCTAACTCTATGCACGCTTTCCTCCCCGGGCTCCAAGGAAGGAATGGAAATTTCTCTGTCCTCTGCTCCCGTCAACTGAAAGAGAACTTTCGTAGGAGCTGAAGATGCCTCTCCAATATTCTTGACCACGATTTTAAAAACTTTTTCCTCGTTGAGCGCGCCGTCCGAAACCTTGTTGACGAACAAGAAAAGATCGGGAAGTGGGGGCACAAAAATTGCCGAAAATTGTTTGTTCTTGAAACTATCGGCACTGTGGGGAAACCTGTTCGTGACATCAGGGTCGAAGAATTCATAATACCCACCAGCAAGGGGAGGGGTAAAAGTTGTTTTCAAGGTAATCAGTTTAAGTCCATTCTCTTCGGTCTCCGGGATTTCAATGGTCATGCGATGTTCCAAATGAAATCCCCATGGGCCTTTTATTTTTATACATCCCACCGTAATTCCTTTTACATTTTCGGCGTTCATCCAGTATGTCATGGAGACCGTGACTTTTTCTCCAACCCTTGGGTTTCGTGGTTCTACCGCATGGCTTTTGTAGAAAAACTTGAAAGAAACCAACCGAAACGGATCAGATTCGATACCTGCAATAGCGCTCCCCGCCTCTATTAAAAGAAACAGCTTGTAGGTTCCTTCCGGTAAGAAGGGATTTATATTCCATGTGTAGGCGCGGACATTCGGGCCAAGGCCGCTTGCAAGGGTAATATCGGGAACCGGCTGAGAGGTATCGACGGCGGTCAGGACAAGGGAAAGACGGGTATCCTCGGACTGCTCCGGTAGCGACCACTGGATTTGACACGGATAACCAAGAGCCAGTTTGTCAACTTTACGGGGATAAAGAAAACCGGATAGGCTCCCCTGCCGGGTTGTCGGCGTAAGATTGCGGGATTTAGAGATTCGAGAGGCGGGAATCGGTTTCTTTATCAGGTCTTTTGTAAGTATCTTTGCTTTGAAGCCGGTGGAAGCGGGCTTGGAAGCGTGCTCTCTTTTTACCTTGCGCGGCACGGACCTGACCTGAAGCCGGTTCAAACCCTTCAAGGCCGTAATCCCCGGCAGATACGTCTTTTTCATCGTGTTGTTCTTTGGGTTGATCGTATCCTTCACTGTGGCCACAAGGATGGTCTTTCCGCTCTCGGGTCGAAACGCCTCCCGAAGGGTGAAAGCCTCTCCCGGCTTCAGCGCCTTGACCTTCCATGTCTTCCGCTTGACGGCCCCTTTCTTGCCCTGGAGGGTGATAAGCAGGGAACTCGCCCGAGATGGGGCCGTTCCTACGTTCTTGACCA
>JAOZMY010000158.1 GCA_029934085.1 bacterium
GAAAGGTCATCGGGTTCATCTTAGGTGACGTGAGTGGGTGGGAGTTCGGCGTTCCTGACAACACGGGAATGATTGAAACCGTGGGGGTCGACCCCGCCTACCAAAGGCGGGGAATCGCCCGACTCTTGACGGAAGAACTTATCAGGAGTTTCAGACTGAACGGTGTCCAGAAGATCAACACCCTTGTCGAATGGGATGACTGGGATCTACTCCAGTTTTTTCACACCATGGGGTTCAGAAGGGGACAACGAATCAATCTGGAGTTAGATCTTACTGAACAACCTGATAATAAGAAGTAGGAATACTCGAAAACTCCGCCATGGGAACCCGGAGTTTGAGTTTGTCTCTTGGATGCAGGGTGGTTCTCTTGTTTACGTGGGGGTTGAGACGGCAGATATCTTTGACCCGGATGTTGAAGCTCCTTGCAATAGACCAGAGATTGTCCCCCCGCCTCACAACATAAACGATCTCTTTATACTTCCCCTTGGTAGAACGACGCGCATACTTTTTCTTTCTCTTCGAGGTGTGTGCCTTAGCCGTTCTCACGTGACGCCTTTTCTTGCGGGCATACGTTGGCCGACGACGGACGCGCCCAGCGGGGATAATTAGCCGCTGCCCGATATGGAGAAGGTTTCCCCGAATATGATTGAGATAACGGATGTCGCTGACCCGGGTCTTGTAGCGCAAGGCGAGCTTGTAAAGGGTATCCCCCTTCCGGACAATATGGGTATGCACCCAGCCATGGGGGGTTCCTTTCACAATCGGCTTCAACTTATTTATATTCAATGCCAAGATCTGCTTCGATCCCTTCGGGATCTTGACCACAAACTGCTTCTTGTAGGGAGGGGTACACCGCCGAATAAGCTCAGGGTTCAACATGCGTAAGGTCTGTTCCTGGCAGTGACACGCCTTGGCGATATCCCTCAAGGGAACCCCACCGGGAACTAAGGCACGCTCGAAGGATAGGGGTTCTTGGTATTGGATATTCGTAAAACCGTATTTTTCCGGCTCCTTCGCGATGAGCGCTGCCGCGATCATTTGAGGAACATAGTAACGTGTTTCTCTCTTAAGATAGTGATGTTGAATAAGTTGCCAGTAATCTTCTGTTTTGTAGCGCTTGATGGCGCGGTTCAGTTTCCCTTCCCCGCAGTTATACGCTGCCGCAGCCAGGTGCCATGACTCGAACTGGTCGTAGAGATCCTTGAGATAACGAGCGGCCGCGATGGTCGATTTCTCCGGGTCTCGTCTCTCATCTACCCAGTAGTTTACCTTCAACCCGTATTTTCTCCCGGTTCCAGATATAAACTGCCACGGTCCCGAGGCGCGGGCGCGGGAATAGGCCGTGGGGTTGAACCCACTCTCGATCATGGCCAGATAAACGAGGTCCTGGGGGAGTCCATGATCCTTCAAGACCTTCTTCATCATGGGGATATACCGCTCGGACCTTGCAAGCCAGATGGAAAACTGCTTTCTCCCCGTCGTCTGGTAATAGTGGATGAAGTTCTCCACCAGGGGATTCATCACGATGGGAATATCGAACAAAGGCTCTTTCTTTGCCTGTTTTTCTCCGGAACCCGGTGGAGGGGTTTTGCAAACCTTGCCTCCCTCGGCCCCTTCTTCCATATAGGGAAGGGCCGTTTCTTCTTGGCTCGGTTTCTCGGAGATTTCTTTCGTCGTTTCCGAAAAAGATACGGGGATTTCAGGTGCTGGGACCGATTCTACGTCTTCCTGAAAATCGGGCTGAGAAGGTGCAACGCTGGAAATTTCCGTTGTCCCAGCCGGACGCACTTTGGTGGATTTTTGAACGGATGAACATCCCCAAAAATTCCCCAGGAGAAAAAACACGCCGCAAATGAATAGTAAAGTGGGGGTTTTCAAAATCCGCTCAAAATTCATGTTTATTCCCTTACCCAAAAAAGGTTAGGAAGTCAATAAAGTTGTAAGAAAAAATAAACCCTTTTTTCATCCATCATAAGTTTTCTACCATGAAAATCACTTCTTGTCCCGGCTTTTCTTATCCTGGGTATCGTCCGATAAAAGACAAAAGGTGTTGTGTATAGGCCTCCGGCTGCTTTTCGTAGGTGTTGTGTCCGCACTTGGGCAGCACGGCAAGCTCCCCCTTCGGAAGGTGACGGTAGAAGGCCACCCCTTGCTCCACGGGGAAAAGGAAACTCCGGTCAGGATATAAAACCAACGATGGACACCCCACCTTTATGATTTGGGGCCTCAGATCGAACATGAACCTTCCGTACGCCCCGCCGTAACGGCAGAACTGGTGATAGAACCGCTCCGCGTAACCCTCTCCGTGCCACTTCAGCATCTTTTTCCGGAGGGATTCGTCCAGCTCCTCGAAGGTCCGGGGAAATTTGGCGGCATTGAAGGTTTCCATGGAAACCTCGCTGTAACACTGGGTGCTGGAGGTCATGAGGGTCTTAACCCGCTCCGGGAAGGTGGCGGCGAAGTCTACTCCAACCACGCCCCCTTCACACTGGCCTACCAGATGGAATGTTTCTAAATCTAACTTATCTACCAATTGGCGGAGCTCCTCCACACTGTCTTCCCGGTAAGAGTCACTGACATAAAAATCGGGAAATCCCTCCTTCGAGGACTGCCCGAATCCCCGTCGGTCGTAAAGCACAGCCCGGAACCCTGCTGACACCACAGCCGGCACAATCTCCTTCCACATCTTCGTGCACCCAAACCCGTGATGAAGAAAAACGATCGGTTCCCCCTCCCCCTGAATCTCGTAGTAACAGTCTATTCCGTTCAATATGATTCTTGGCATGTCGTTCTCCGTTTGTTTGGTTCTATGCAAGAGGTCAGAGGTGATGGATGATAGGTCCGTGTTTCGCGCTTTAAGGTCATTTTCATCTATTGCCT
>JAOZMY010000159.1 GCA_029934085.1 bacterium
CCAAATTATACGCCGGTCCTTCACTGTGACCCCGGAGTATGATTATTATACCAATAACGGAGAGCATATCGTTATCAAGAAAAAGATGTTTACTCCTACAGACGAGTACAATTACTATGGCCCCAACGGGTTAAGCGGGATCATCAGGAAAAAGATGTTCACTATGACACCGGAATATGAATACTGGGACAATATGGGGAACAGCGGAACCATTAAGGAGAAAATGTTCACCCTTACTCCCGAATACGATGTCTTTGGAACAAAGAACGGAACGATCCGGCAGAAAAGTTTTACTTTGACGCCCGAGTTCGAGACCAGTCCTTAGCAGCCTGCTGTGCTATTTTCTTGGTACCACCTTTTTCCCTTCACGTTGCTTCACAGACAGCCTCCGCATTTTTAATCTAGTCGTCTCTGAAAAACCCTTATTTACCGCCCTTATAACCTAAGAATAAGGAATTGAACAGGTCTGAAATGAACATAGAAACGAGAAGAATGGGAACCGAAAAAGGCGCAAAAAAGACGTCGCCCTGAGATGCTTAAGTAACTTCACGAAGTTCATCCCCGCCGCACTCAAAATGACGTTGAACTTATCTCCTGCCTCCCCCTTGAGCCGGTTCCTCCTCAATAGATGTTCTTCCTTTAAATGACCTATCGCCGGCTCTATAGCCGCCCTCCGTTTCATCCACCTCCAAAGACTCTTGGGGGTCCTCCCACGACGGGTCTTGTCGACATGTACTTCCGCGTCTCCTTCGTAATTGTGACCCCGATACCCCTTGTCTACAAAGACATGACCAACCTTGATCGGAGAGAGCCTATCAACCTGCTCCAGGGCTTCCTGTAAGGTATGACCATCATACGGGTTCCCATGAAAGGCCTTGGCCCCTATTACCCACCCCCCTTTACTCGTGACCGCTACACTGACTTTACACCCAAATTCGTATTTCTTGTGCACTTTGCCTTTGCTGATACACGATACTTCCGGGGCATGGAGACTGTAGAGCTTGTGCCTGTCGTTTCTCTTCTGTTGGTAAAGCCGTTGACTGAGACGGAGGAGATGCTGAAGTTCTTCAGAAGGATTGGGAACTTTTCGTTGCATCTCCCTAAGAACCCGCCCCAGGTAGGTCCTGAGCTTTCTGACACATCGATCCGCACGCTTCATCTGTCTCGCATGACGGTACCGACCCTGCTTGAACAACATCTCTTTCGATTTCCTGGTGTAACTTTGACGTAGTTTGATTCCCAATGCCCTGGCCTCTTTGACCAACTTCTCTCTCGCTTCATGGTACAGCCTCGCATCGGTCGGATACCGGATGGCTTTCTCTTGAACGGTGGTGTCCACGTTGGCCCGCTTGAGCTGATGCGCTTTGATGGCTTTGATCTTTAACCCCGATTCAAGGGTCTGCTTCAAGAGCTTTTCGGCTCCCGATTCCCCGATCCTCTCCCGCCACCTGACCATGGAAGAAGGATCAATCGGCATCTCGTGCTCAAAATACTTCATCCCACCGAGTACTTGCCAGTAGGGATTCTCTACCCATCCCGCTACGACCGATTCATCACTGAGATTATAGGCGTACTTCAAATAGTGAAGGGATACCATCAATCGGGTGCTGATTCCGGGACGGCCGGTCTGGGGATGATAGGTGACTCCAAAAACCTGATCTAAGCTTTCCCAATCTACAACCTCGGATAGTTTGACCAAAGGGTGACTCTTATCGATGATCTTAACCAATTCTACCCGGAAGAGCTCTTTTTGCTTCTGGGTCTCGATGGGTGGCTTTTTAGGTCTCATAAACCCCTCTTGTTTTGCAAGGTTTTTATCTAATTCAACCCCTTTCCTTGCAATTTCACCTACCATATATCACATGCTTTGTCAAATAATATCAGGTGGTTGGGGGTTTTTCAGGGGGGACTAATATAGATTCATTGCATTTCTTTGCCTTTGCAAACCGTTCGTTGTCTTTTTCAACTATCCTGAAGCAGCCTTCGTCTGCTATTGTCTTTCTGTTATTGTCTGATGTTATCTTTAGTGATTCTATTATGTTGTTATTGCCGTCTAATCTTGCCCTTGTCTCCTGGTCTTTTGTCTTTGAGGCTATAAAATGGCTGTCTATTTCAGGAAATCTCTTCATAAGCATAAACATCTCTGTTAAAAGATAATAATGGTCAAAAAGGCTTATCAAGCCGTTGTGCTTTTCTTGTATGTTTTTTTCAGTCTTCTGAAAGCACAAGGTATAGTTCTGCAATGCATAGAAGGCAAAATTCTCATCTTTGCTCTGGCTGTTGTAGTTGTACAATGATGTATTACTCATATACAGGCATATTATGCCTGTATAATAGTCAAGCGAGAACATGCAATCTTTGCAGTTTGTCAATTCCTCTATTATGCCGTTGTTGTACTTGAATATTCCGTTCTTTATCCTGTATTTGTTGTTCTCAAGCTCCTGGAAATAAGAGTTATTGCTTAAAGCTATGAACTCTGCAAACGACTTTATTGAAATGTTAAAGTCAAGCCTTAGCTTTGTGCCTTTTGGCATCTCTATTTTTTTATATCTTTTGTTGATTGTTATTGTTATCTTGTCGTTTTTGTTGAAGTTCAGGCTTGCGTCTGCGTTGTTCAGGTTTATGTTTAGGTTGTTGTTGTTTACGGTTGATGTTGCTTTGAAAGAGGTTAGTTTTCCGTTCTCAAAGTTAAGCTCTCCGTTTGCAAGGTTTTTTCCGCTTATGTCTGTGCCTGCATGCACTTCTGCTGCTGCATTGAAACTGGCTTTTTTGTTATTGCCCTCATCTCTTACCTCTCCTTTTTTTATATCTTCAAGCACTGCTGTCTCACAAATTAGGTCATAGAGGAGAAAGATATAGGCTTGGAGAGCT
>JAOZMY010000160.1 GCA_029934085.1 bacterium
CAGGCCATGCCTGATGGGGGCGATTTGATCATCAGGACGAGAGAGGTTCCCAAAGAAGAACTGCCAAAGGATCTCTTTGGGTATGAACGTGGCGACCGTTATATCGCCGTTTCCGTGACCGATACAGGGGTAGGGATGGACAAGTTCATCAAAGATCATATCTTTGAGCCCTTTTTCACGACCAAGGAAACGGGGAGGGGAACGGGACTGGGTCTTTCCATGGCGTATGGCATTGTGAGGAATCATGGGGGCGGGATCCGAGTGGAGAGCGAGATCAGGCGCGGGACGACTATCAAAATCTTCATGCCGGCCAAGTATGCGCCTCAACACAGAAAAGAGGACGATAGCGTGAAAAAGACCGTTGCGGTTCACGGAAGAGGAAAAATCTTGGTGGTGGACGACGAGGATGTCTTTAGGGAGATGATGAAGGATGTCCTGGGATACCTTGGTTACGACGTGTTACTCTCGGAGAACGGAGAGGAAGGAATCAAAACATATAGAGAACATCATGATGAGATCGACCTAGTGATTCTCGATATGAACATGCCTGTCATGGATGGCAAAGAGATGTTCAGAGAATTGAAGAAGATCGATCCCAACGTGAAGGCCTTACTGGCAACGGGGTTTGCCATGGACGGTGAGGTCCACGAATTGATGACGGAGGGAGTCATGGGATTTATTCAGAAGCCCTTCATGATCGAGGATATCTCAAAGGCTATCGATGCCCTCCTCAAGATAGAGGGGTAGATTCTATCTCAACCCGCACATCCACAGCGTAACATCCCTTACCATCCTCCAAGAGCTTCAAAGGGTTAATATCCACTTGACGGATAGCAGGGAAGCTCGTCATGAGGTCTGACAGACGTAGGATGGCATCTATGAGGGCCTTCCTGTCGAGCGGAGGCCTTCCTCGAAAGCCGGTAAAGAGTTTGTGGCCTTTTAGCTCTTCTAACATCTCCTCCGCGTCTGTAAAGGTCAAGGGGGCGATGCGAAGGGCCACATCGTCGAAGATCTCCGCGAAGATTCCTCCCAGCCCCACCATTACCGTAGCTCCAAACGCCTCGTCCCGTTTCGCGCCCAGGATTACTTCCATTCCTTGTTTAATCATTTTTTGTAATAGATAACCGGTTGTTATGCTTGTTAGATCACGTGTTTCCTTAAATTTGTTCAGGGCTTTTTGGAGTGAGGAGGAAGACTCAAGGTCCAAGGCGATGGCACCCTTGTCGGTCTTATGAATGGGTTCGGATGTCATGACTTTGACCGCGATGGGAAAACCGATATCCTTGCTGGCTTCCTTTGCCTCTTTTAGGTTTGAAACCACACGATATGGCGCCACGGGAATACCGTAGGCCTCAAGAAGTTGGAATCCCTTGTCCATGGATAGGAATGGGTTTTTCGAGGTGTCGAGGATGTGACGAACCTTCTTTTTATCGGCCTTCGGTTCAGGAGGAAGGACAATTTCCCGATGTTTCTGCCTGTAGTGATCACGGGAGATAGCCAAGGCTTCCATAGCGTCTTCCGGCTCGGTAAAGATGGGAAAAGGAAAGAGCTGTCGAACGGCAGCGAGTTCCGTGTCATCGGTGTGGTAACGAAAGGCAATGGGTTTTCGATACTGATTGGAGAGGTTGATAACCGCGCTGATCAGCTTTCTTGAGGTGGCCTTTTCCCTATCGCTGATGGCGCCATGCTGGAACATGATTCCATCTACATCTCTCCTTTGAATGGTATACTCGAGGATCTTCGTGTAGAGTTCGAAATCGAAGAGGTCACCCAGATCGAGGGGGTTCGTAGGATTAATGACCTTGGCCCGGAAGACTTCCCTCACTTTTTTCAGGAAGATTTCGGGAAAGGGAACCAGGTTGAAGCCATGTTCCTCGGCAAGATCCGCTGCCACGATGGCGATCCCCCCGGATCGTGAGATGATGACCAGGTTGTTCCCCCGCATGGGGGGAAGGGTAAGGATCATGGCACTGTGAACGAATTGTCGAAAGTTTCTAACCCGGACAATTCCGGACTGTTTGGCCGCAGCGTCCACCACACGATCGTCAGTGGCAAGGGCCGCTGTATGGAATTTGGCGATCTGCTGGCTTGCCTTTCCGATATTGGATTTATGGAGAAGAATCGTTTTGGAGGAGTGTCTGGCGAAATCCATCAGTTTTCTACCGTGCTGGATACTTTCCAGATATAACCCGATGATCTCCGTATTGGCATCCTTTTCCAGATAATTCAGGTAGTCGATTTCGGTCAGGTCGAGTTTGTTCCCCATGCTGACGAGTTTGTTGGGACGGACGTTCATGCTGGAAAGTTGACGGAGATAGGTCAGGGTGACCCCACCGCTCTGGGCGAGGATGGAGATACGTCCCGGTCGGGTGGCAAAGCCCTTCAGGCTGACGAATGGACAACAAAACCCGTTTTCCATGTTGATGATGCCGATACCGTTGGGGCCTACAAAACGGATTCCCCATTTTCGGGCGTTTTTCAGCACCTCGGCCTCCAACGCCTCTCCCTCCTTGGAGAATTCCCGGAACCCGCCGGTTTCGATGACCAGCCATTTGATCCCTTTCTGTCCGCACTGATCGACGATATCGGGCACGGTTTTCGCCGGGGTGAGGATGATGCCCACATCGATACCTTCGGGGAGTTCCTGCACCGATGTCGAGATTCTGTGTCCCAGCAGAACACCTCCATGGCGCCCTACCAGGAAGATTTCACCGTGAAAGCCGAAGTCGAAGAGGTTTTCAGCTATGATCTTTCCAAGATTGGTCTCACGTTCTGAGACGCCAATGATGACAACTTTTTCGGGATAAAAGAGGGTATCCATGACTTCTCCTTCTTTTAAAGCCAGGTATTGGTTTCGAG
>JAOZMY010000161.1 GCA_029934085.1 bacterium
CCTCCGCCTCTAGTTCCTCGCCGATAAGGCACTTATAGCGGCTTTTGCAGACGAACACCTTGTCCATATCCAGACCGTTTTCGTTGTAGACTCCCCGAGTCGAATCGCTGATGGCGATGACTTTCGCCCCTGCGTCCTGGAAGAACTTGGCGGCAATGCCGCCCACGTTTCCGGCCCCCTGCACCACGACACGTGCACCTTGCAAGGAGATTCCCAAATGCGCGGCCGCCTCTGCCCCTGTGATAAAAACCCCCTTCCCCGTAGCCTCGTGCCGCCCTACGGAGCCGCCCAACTCCAACGGCTTCCCCGTCACCACCGCGGGGACCGTCCGGTTCTTCATGGTGCTGTAAGTATCCATGATCCAGGCCATGATTTGAGGGTTGGTGTTCACGTCCGGAGCAGGGATATCCCGCTCGGGCCCAATCATGGGGGAGATCTGCCATGTGTAGCGGCGCGTGAGGTGCTCCAGCTCCGTATCCGACATGGTCTTCGGATCACAGACGACTCCCCCCTTCGCCCCGCCGAATGGAATATTTACCACGGCTGACTTCCAGGTCATCCACATGGCCAGGGCCCGCACCTCATTGAGTGAGACATCAGGATGGTAACGGATCCCACCTTTGTAAGGTCCACGGATATCGTTGTGCTGCACGCGATAACCTGTGAAGATTTTAATCTCTCCGCTGTCCATCTTGACGGGAAACTGAACGGCAATCTCCTGCTGCCGGCTCTTCAATTTTCCCACCATTCCGGGGGACAGGTTTAGCTTCGCAGCAGCGATATCCACCTGTTCCAATGCCATCTCCAACGGATCGTTTTTATCCACCACTTCCATACTTATCCTCCTTGCGACATCAGCAATCGTTCCTACACACAAGACCAAAAGTGTCTTCGCAAAGATAGTGCCATCACATCGAAACTTGATTTGACAAAACTCTAACCCCTTGAAAGGCAAAGAAAAACGAAACAAATCTCATTTTATCCAGGGGAGATATAAATGCAAAAGAGCCATACAAAATATACATAACCGTATAATTTGTTAGCAATAACACCGTTTTTTTAACTGAATAGCAGAGAAAACAAGGGTTATTTATATATGCATATTATTCATATATGCATATCGCGAGCCTTCACAATCAATGCGCCCCATTGTTTTTCCATGGACTCTCCAACATATGCTGCCGCAGCTTTCTCGCAATGGTTGGCTGACTAACCCCCAAGAGTTCCGCCATCTCTTGCTGCGTCCTGCAAACGGTCAGAGCCTGTTTGAGAATATTCCTCTCGCATTCGGAAACCGCGTTCTTCAGTGTCGTCTTCAACGGGACAGCCGATGGATCCGTTTCCAGGGGGACAAAGACATCCTCTTTAACGTAATCGGGTAAATCTCCTACCTCGATCTGGGGTTTCCGCGACATCACAATCAGGCGCTCCAGGATGTTGGACAACTCCCGAATGTTACCCGGAAAGGAATACCGACACAATAGATCGACCGCCTCGGGAGTAATGGTAACCTCCTTCCCATATTTTTTGTTGAAGCGCTCGAGAAAATAGGCAATCAGCAAAGGAATATCCTCCCGCCGGTCCCGGAGCGGTGGAATCACAATGGGAACAATATTGAGCCGGAAATAGAGATCCTCCCGGAAACGCTTCATTTTTACATACTTGGCGATATCACGGTTTGAGGCCGCGATGATCCTCACGTCGATCTTTCTTTCTTTCGTATCGCCTACCCGTTTGACAACCTCGCTGTCGAGAAAATGGAGCAATTTGACCTGAAGGTTCAAAGGCAACTCGGTGATCTCGTCCAGAAAAAGTGTCCCCTTGTCAGCCATCTCCACCAGGCCCGGCTTACCCTCATTGCGGGCCCCCGTAAAGGCCCCCTTCACATAACCAAACAGTTCGCTTTCGAGTAGATTTTCCGGGATGGCTCCGCAATTCACATGAATAAAGGGCGCCTTCGCACGCTCGGACAAGGAGTGTATCATTTTTGCCAGGCGGCTTTTTCCGACACCAGATTCCCCCTGGAGAAAGACGGTCACATCCACCTCGGCAACATTTCGAACGGTTTCGTGGATGCTTCGCATCACCTTGCTGCAAAAGATGAAACGTGTTTCCTCTCCCCCTTTTCTTTTTAAAGCATCCTGGAGTTTTTTATAATATTTACGGGATGTTTTACGGCTCTCTTCCAGTTCTTCCTTAAGGTGGATCAACTCCGTGATGTCCCGGTCGTTGGTCACCACGTATTCCAATTTGCCGTCGATAAAGATGGGGTTTCCTGTTACAAGGAGGGTCTTACCGTTGCTAAGTGTCTGAAGGATAGAGACACGTTTCTTCTTTTTCAGGACTTCTAAGGTCACCGACTTGTCGAAGAGGCCTTCCCGCACCAGGTCCTTTACATTCCTCCCAATGACATCCTTAGCGCTCACGTCATTGATCTTCTCAGATGCTTTATTGATCTTGAGGATCTTCCCTTCCCCGTCACAGATCCACAATCCATCGTAAGACGACTCGATAATCGCCTCCAAAACATCCGCGTGATGTTTGAAGATCCCAGCCAAAAATCCCTCCATGAAAACCAATCCAATAATGCGAAATTATAGAATGTAAAATGCAAATAATCAACAAAACTTTCAAATAGACGACCAGCGCGTGAATCATTGAGTCATCTGTCAAATACCTAAATAAGAAAATACGGATAAAATCTTGACAAACTTTCATGGAATCGTTATAAATCACATCGATACCGTAAGCGCCCGTAGCTCAGTGGATAGAGCGTCGGACTTCGAATCCGCAGGTCGGGTGTTCGAGTCACCCCGGGC
>JAOZMY010000162.1 GCA_029934085.1 bacterium
TCGGCGATCAGCATGTACATGTCCACGAATCCCTTGGCGTGGCAGTTGAGACACACGGCCTTCATCCGTTTCCGTTTGGCTTTCCAGTCTCCCAGCTTCTCCTCGAACCAGACGGTCCGGAAGCTCCACGGAGCCTGAGATTCCCACGCGAGCCGTTCGCTTACGTTGTGCGTGGACTTGACGCCCGGTGCGGCATCCATGTGGCAGGTGGTGCAGACCGGCACTTCGAGAGGGATCTTTTTCAGCTTGGAGCTGTCGTAGTCGAGATTGTATTCCTTCTCGTGTGTGCGGAAGATGTTGCCATGCTTGGACTCGTAGTAGATTTCGATGTGGGGATGATCGGGACCCAGGTGACACTCCCCGCAGGTCTGGGGATGATGGGCGACGGCGAGGCTGAAGGAATGCTTGGGATGGCAGGCGTCGCATTCTCCCACGCTCCCGTCAGGCCACATATTGGTAATCTGGTGGCACTGCTCGCAGCCGTGGTGCGTACCCACGATGGGTTCGAAGACGGCCCGGTCCGCGTTGGCGTAGAGCCAGAAGGGGAAGGCGTGCTTGCTCTCGGTGAATTCCTGCACCTCTTTCTTGTGACACTTGGCGCAGTCCTTCGGCGTCGGGTGCCTGGCCACGAGGATCGTCGACTGCGGACAGGTAAAGGCGTCGAAATCCCCCTTCTTCGCCTCGTGACACTGGATACAGTCGATGCCCTTTTCGGCGTGCTTGCTGCCCTTCCACTGCTCGATCATCTTGAGGGCCACACCTTTGCGCTCGTGACACTCGAGACAGGGTTTGCTTTTGTCACTTACGTGAATCTTGGGTTTGGGTTTCATTCCCATCTTTTTGGCGAAACGTGCAGATTCATTCTTGGCCACCAAAAACAGGGCGGCGAGAAAGAAAATGCACAAGATGAAAACCAGCCATTTTTTTGCTTTCAAATCCATACGCTTTCTCCTCTTTTTAAAGGATCACCCTCTCAAGACATGGCCTCGATAATCAGGAGTGCCGTAACAAAGACCATGCCGGCTATCCCTATCCAGGTCGCGAGGTTTTTCGATTTCGTCGTTTTTGCGATGAAGCGGTCGACGAGGGGCCAAAAGATGAAAATAAGCACGACAAGGCCCGGCACGAAGATTCCGACCGCCTCCGGCGTCATCTTGATCCATCGATACATGGGATAGAAATACCACTCCGGTTTGATGTGCTCCGGCGTTACGAGCGGATTGGCCTTCTCTATGAGATGCAACGGGAACACGATGGACAAGATGGTGCAGAGATAGAGAAAGAAGATCCCGATGTTGACCTCCGTCAAAACGTGGTCGGGGAAGAATCGATAGCTTCCCTCGGGAAGTTCTTTTGAATTTTCCTTTTTACTCATACGGGTTACACCCCCTTTGTTTCACTTTTCTCAAAAGGTTTACTCGTCTCCCCTCGACAACCCCTTGATGACCTCTCGCTGGATTCCCACGAGGTGCTCCGAGACGCCGTGGATCCGCAGGATGATGATGTGGATGACGATCATCACGGCAATGGCGGTGGGAAGGATCGCAGCGTGGAGAACGAAGAAGCGGTTCAGGGTATAAGGTCCTATTGTCTCTCCTCCCATCATGAATCGCGAGATCGTCGGGCCGATGAGGGGAACCTTAGAGGCGATTTGGGTTCCGATGGTCATGGCCCAGTAGGACTGCTGCGTGTAAACGAGGGAGTATCCGGTAAAGGCAGTCCCTAACGTCAGAAGCAGAAGGACCGCGCCGGACATCCAGCATAGCTCACGGGGATGACGAAAGGCCCCCGTGGCGAAGGTTCGAATGGCGTGGAGAGAAACGGTGACCACCATGATTTCAGCGGCCCAATGGTGAATAGCCCGGACCCACCAACCAAACCGGATATCGTTGGTGATGCGGCCGACACTTTCATACGCCTGATCCGGATGGGGGACATAGTAAAAGGCAAGGAGGAATCCAGTCGCGATCAGGACGAAGAACATCAGGGCGGGAGCGCCTCCCAGGCAGTACCACCAGTATTTCATGTGGGCCGGAAGAATCTCTCCAACGAGGTCTTCCTTGACCTTGCCCCAATCCACCGGGAGGGACTGGTCAATCCAACCTTTCGTTTCTTTTGTTTCTTCCATATTACACCTCTCTTACAGACACATAGATATTGTCGTCTTTGACCGTGACCTTGTATTTGTCCAGGGGACGGGGCGGCGGCCCTGCGATGTTTTTGCCGCTGGCGTCGAAATATCCCTTATGACAGGGACAGAAAAACTGCTTCTTCTCCGCCTGCCATTCGACCTCGCACCCCAGATGGGTGCAGATCTTGGAGAAGGCCGAGAGTTTCCCCTTGTTGTTGATGAGGATGGCCTTCTTTCCCAGCCCATCCACGAATTCGAGGGACGCCCCGTCGGGAAGTTCGCTGAGATTCCCCACCAGGACATCGACATACTTGACCTTCTTCTTCGCAGGGACAAGGTACTTCAAACCGTAGATGGCGGCCGTTCCCAGGCTGATGACCAATCCCACGGTCATGGCGGCATTGGACAGAAAATCGCGGCGACTTACCTCATTCCCGGAAGAGTTCTCTTCCATGGGTATGTCCTTGGCTTGCACGTGTTCTCACCTCCTTTCCTTACGGTTTGACGGGTAGAGGGTTGGAGGTTTAAGGATAAAGGGTTTATGGATTTAGATGACCTCTACCTATCCGGGATTCTACCTTCACAGAATGTTAAATTGACGCAAACGGATGTAAATTTTCTGTAAAATTTCGTTTTCCGATCAAACCGTT
>JAOZMY010000163.1 GCA_029934085.1 bacterium
AGAGGCCGTAGATGTCTTTGTCCAACGGCTCCCCAGGATCAATCCGGTTTTCAATGCCATCCAATCCAGCCATCCGCACACCCTGCTCCTTGCAAAATTCCATGACTTGTTTGGGTTTCATATATTAATACCTCCCTTGTGAGTTTTAAGTTTTAAGTGGTTAAGTGTTAAGTTTGTCTCGTTTATCTTGAGCCTCGTGTTGTTCGGCTTTTGGTGATGGGTGATAGGTCATAGGTAATAGGTCTGCACATTCCACTCGCTGATAATTTCCTATCGCCTCTTGTCCCTGGCCTTTTGCCTTTTGGTTTTCGCTTTGCCAGGTTTTGTTCCGCCCCGGTTGAATCCCCTGGCGGGGTGCCCTTCGGGCAATTCAACGAGCTAAATTTGTCTACCCCGTGAAATTCCAGAAGGGAGAGCAAAGCGTATTTCCCCGGGATCTGATTGGCCTCGTAAAGCGTCAAGCGGTTGGTGCCTCCATGTGCGTGTTTTTGCACACCTACCCGCAATCCCCGTGCCAAAAATCGCGGAAGACTCGAAACTTATGTGATATCAGTAGCTTGAGAAACGATGCGTGGTGAGAGGCGTAATCCTTAAATTCTACAAATGTGTAGAAAGTAGAATGTTGAATCTACGGAAATGTAAGATTATTGGGATATAACAAGCTCTCCGAAAAAATTATCGCAGAGTTTCCAGGCGTTCTTGTCGAGTTCTTCGCGGATTTCCTGGTAGGTTTTGAGAACGTCTTCCCTCAGGTTGTGTCTGATGAGCCAGATGGCGAGCTTGGCAGCCTGAACTTCGAGATGAAACTGAAGGGCCAGGCTGTTGCTGATTCGGAAGGCCTGATTACGGCAGGCGGAAGAAGTGGCGAGCAGGGTTCCCTCGTGTGGGATCTCAAAAGTGTCACCGTGGAGCTGAAAAACGGTAAAGGATTGGGGAAGTCCAGAGAAGAAGGGATCGTGTTGGCCTTCCTCCGTCAGGGAGACGGTGTACCAGCCGGTTTCCTCCTCAGGTGCTTTGGTAACTTTAGCGCCGGCGGCCTTGGCCATCAACTGGGCGCCGAGGCAGATTCCCAGGACGGGAAGCCTTTCCTCAAAACATTGGGCAAGAAACGAGGTCTCTTCTACAAGGAAGGGGTATTCGTCCTCCTCATAGACATTCATAGGTCCTCCCATGGAGACGACGGTGTCGAAATCGAGAGCGTCGTTAGGGAGATGGTCTCCCTCGTAGAACCTCACGGTGTGAATGTCCGTTTGCCGTTCGTTCAGATAGGTTTCAATGGTTCCCGCGTCCTCCTCGCGGTCGTGCATCAGTATAAGCGTTTTCATTCCTTGTGTTTCCTTTCGGATTTGATTGTATTTTTATCGAGGGTTCATTGCCGGTCTTTACTTTTGAAGCGGCGGGGGTCAATTTCATATTTATCGACCCGAAGCCCCATGATGTGCTCCGTGATCCCTTCACAGAGACGGCATTTCCCCCGGCGCCTCTGGCTGGGGGACAGGCCATGAGCAACCTCGATGGCGATCTCCCCCGTTTTCCTGTTCAGCAGTGTCAGGGTTCCACGAGACATGCCCATGTGGTCTGCCAGGGCCTCCCTAATATCCATGCTTTGATCCAAAGCCTGGCTGATGTCGAACAGAAGGGAAAGCTCTTTCAGCTTCCGTTCGTTACTGTCCTGCAGCGTCATTCCCCCTCCTTGAGGTCAAATCCTACGAAATTGTAGGATGCTAAAAGGAGGAAGTCAAATTGTTACTTTTTACCTTACCTCTTACGACTTACGGGTCGTTGCGCCGCCCCTCGGGTTGTGATTCCCTATCCGCCATGATATTTTACCGCGATGAAGGTTCCGGAGAATTTTTTTGTCTTCAAGCTGGATCGAATCGTTTTCGAGGGGGTTGACGGCCAGATCGGTCCGTTGAGCTTCGAAGTTGCTCGCAGGGACGATTGGGCCGTTTATCTCGATGATTCGCGGGACGGGGAAATGCTCGCCCGGATTATCAAAGGAATCGCCGCACCTCTGGAGGGGCGCGTGATCAAAAGTTCCGGGGACGCCACCGGGTGGGTCGTGCCCGACGGAATCATCGCCCTAATGGGGGAGGATTTTTTCTCGAAGACAGTGAGGGATGAGATTGCCTTCTCGGTGAGAGTGGGAGAGGCAAAGGGGACATTGGAAATGGGGCCGTTTGTGTCCGAGGTTCTGAGAAGATCGGAATTCGCATCCCGTTTGAAGGAGAACATTTTGAGTCTTTCCAAATTCGAGAGGCATTTGCTTGTTCTTGCCAGTGCCCTCTGTATGCTACCTGAATGTCTGATCCTCGTGGATCCCTTCCAGGGGGTTGGTAAGGATGAAGCACCCCGCTACCTTAACCTGTTGAGATACGGAAGGAAGATGGTGGGGTTTGCGACGCTGCAGATCGTTTCTGTCGGTGGGACACCGGTTCCATTCGAGATGCTCCGGGAGGTTCGCATGAGGAGTAAAGAGGGAGAACAGCCGTGAAGGATATCCCGCTGTCCATTCGCACACCGGCTCGGTATCTGGGCACGGAGGTGAACCTTCCCCGCAAGCGCATGGAGAAGGGGATGTTCCGTGTGGCGTTGGCCTTTGCCGATGTCTACGAGGTGGCCATGTCCCACATTGGGTTGAAGATCCTCTATGATGTCCTGAATCGCCGTCCCGATGTCTTTTGCGAGCGTGCCTTCGCCCCTTGGGTGGATATGAGGCAATACCTTGAAGAACAAAAACTCCCGTTGACCTCCCTCGAAACGGGAACGCCTTTGGACC
>JAOZMY010000074.1 GCA_029934085.1 bacterium
CTGGGAAGGTGCTCCATCTCATAGGCGATGGGACATCCGGACGAACACTTTCCGCATTGGATGCAACGGCTCACGTCCTGCCCGATCAGGGAAAGAACCTCTTCTTTAAACGCATGTATATCTCCGCGATTTAATATCTCAGGCAACCTCTACCTCCTCTTCGAAAAAGGGTGCTTCGATCTGGGCGTAGATTTCCTCGTCGGTGAATCCCTTGACGTTGACGGCCTTGGTACGGCAGGTGGCCGCACAGTTTCCACACCCATGGCATACGGACTCTCTGACCCTCGCCACCATCCTACCCTTGTATTCCTCGCTGATGATGGCATCGTAGGGACAGGCCTCCATACAGTTGAAACAACCGCTACAAACTTCCGGATCGACCCAAGCGATCTTCGGCTCGATAGTCAACTGATCCTGCGAGAAAATTTCACAGGCCCGAACCGCCGCCGCTCCGGTCATGGCAACCGAATCGGGGATGTCTTTGGGGAACTGACAGGACCCCGTGATAAACACTCCAGCCGTCACACTTTCGACAGGCTGAAGCTTGGGATGTGCCTCTGTATAGAAACCATACTGGTCGTAGGGCATGTTCAGCATCTGAGCCAGCTTTATGGCGTCCGGATTGGGTATCACAGCGGTCGCCAGGACCACCAGGTCCGCCTCGATCTCCACCCGTTCGCCCGCGAGGGTATCGGATCCCTGAACGATGAGTTTATCGCCTCGGTCGTAGATCTTGGAGACACGGCCACGGATATAGACGGTGCCGCTGTCACGTTGGGCCTTTTTGACAAATTCCTCGTAGTTTTTCCCCGCCGCCCGGATGTCGATGTAGAAAACATAGGATTGGCTATCGGGAATATGATCCTTTAAGAGGATGGACTGTTTGGCCGTGTACATGCAGCAGATTCGCGAACAGTAGGGAACACCCTTGGCCTCGTCGCGGCTGCCCACGCACTGAACGAAGACGATCTGTTTCGCCTCCCGCCCGTCCGACGGCCGGATGACCTTTCCCTCCGTGGGACCAGAGGTATCGAGCATACGCTCCAGGTGTAGGCCGGTGATCACGTCTTTGTAGCGCCCTCCCCCGTATTCCTCGTAGACGGTCCAGTCAAAGAGGGAGAATCCCGTGGCCACGACGATGGCCCCTACCTTCCGTTGGACGAGCTCATCCTGCTGCTCGTAATCGATGGCGTCGGCCGGGCAAACCTTCTGGCAAATTCCACACTTGTCTTTCAAAAACTTGAGGCAATGGTCCCGGTCGATAACGGGGACGTTGGGAACTGCCTGCGCGAACGGGGTGTAAATGGCCTTCCGCATCCCCAACCCCATATCAAATTCACTGAGAACCTTGGTCGGGCACTTCTGAACACACTCACCGCATCCCGTGCACTTGCTCATGTCCACGGAACGCGCCTTTTTCCGAATCGTGACATCGAAGTTTCCGATGAAGCCCTCGATGTTTTCCACTTCCGAGTAGGTGAAGACCTCGATGTTTTCGTCCTGGGATGACTCCGTCATCCGCGGGGTAAGTATTCAGGCGGAGCAGTCGAGGGTGGGAAAGGTCTTCTCCAACTGGGCCATGCGCCCCCCAATGGTGGGTGATTTTTCCACCATCGTAACCTTGTAGCCGGCGCGGCTGATGTCCAGCGCCGCCTGCATACCCGAGATACCAGCGCCGATGACCAGGGCCCGTTTCTCCACAGGGGACTTGAGCGGCTGTAGCGGCTCCAGTCGGTTGGTCTTGGCCACGGTCATCTTGACGACTTCCCACGACTTTTCCGTCGCCATGGCCTTGTCGTCATGGACCCAGGAGCACTGCTCCCGGATGTTGGCCATCTCGAACATATAGCGATTCAGCCCCGCTGCCTCGATGCATTTCTGAAAGGTCTTTTCATGCATCCTCGGAGAGCAGGAGGCCACCACCACCCGGTCAAGATTATGCTCCTTGATGGCATCCCGAATGGCCTTCTGTCCCAGATCCGAGCAACTATACTTCAGATCCGTGGCAAACGCCACGCCCGGCAGAGACTTCGCCTTTTCGGCAACCGACTTCACATCAACCACGGACGCGATGTTCGTTCCGCAGTGGCATACAAATACTCCAGTTCTGGCCATTTCTACGCTTCTCTCCCGTCTAATTTTTCAATTTTGATGGCACATACCTTGTATTCCGGAATCTTGGCAATAGGATCCAAGGCCGCCGCGTTTGTCAAACGATTCGCCGCCGCCTCAACAAAATGGAAGGGGATAAAAGCCACGCCCTTTTTGATGCCAGGCGTCAGCATTACCTTCACCTCGATCGATCCCCGTCGTGAGGAAACCCGAACCTTTTCTCCATTTCTCACCCCAAGCGACTTGGCGTCTTCCGGGTGCAGTTCGATGAAGGCCTCGTTGACCTCGTGGGTCAGAGAAGGCGACACCCGCGTCATGGTCCCCGTGTGATAGTGGAACGGCAGCCGTCCCGTCGTCAACTGATGGGGATATTCGTCATCGGGAAGCTCTGCCGGTGGCTTGTACTCAATGGCTGTGAAGAGGCCCTTCCCTCTGGCGAATCCATCCTTGTGCAGATAGGGACTCCCCGGATCATCCTTATCCCGACAAGGCCAATGGATGATCTCGTGCTCGATACGATCGTAATCGATCCCATGGTAAATGGGTGTCAACTCCGCCAGCTCGTCAAAGACCTCGCTTGGAGAGGCGAAATCGAATCCCTTCGACCCCATGGCCTTTCCCACCAAGCAGAGGATCTCCCAATCCTCTTTCGCGTCGCCGAGGGGCTCAATCGCCTTGCGGATCTTCTGGAGTCGCCGGTCCGTTCCTGTGTAGGTGCCGTCCTTTTCGGCAAAGCTCGAACCCGGAAGGACTACATCCGCCTTCCTCGCTGTCTCGGTCAGGAAGATATCCTGCACCACCAGAAACTCGATATCATCCAGTGCTTTTTCCACGTGCGTCGAATCAGGATCACTGATCATGGGGTTTTCACCTAGAATATAGAGCCCTTTTAGTTTCCCCTCTTCGATGGCGTTGATCATTTCCACAACGGTTAGGCCAACATTGGGGGACAACGGACCACCCCAGGCCTTCTCGAACTTCTCACGGACCTCGTCGCTGGTCACGTCCTGATAGCCCGGATACTTGTTGGGGATAGCCGCCATATCGGTAGAGCCCTGGACGTTGTTCTGGCCCCGCAGGGGGTTCACGCCCGTGGAGGGACGTCCGATCTGTCCCGTCAACATCGCCAGGTTGGCGAGGGACTTTACGTTGTCCGTTCCCGTGATGTGCTGGGTAATTCCCATGCAGTAGACGATGGAGGACTTTTCCGATTTGGCGTAGATCTCCGCGATCTCCCGCAGGGTTTCCTTGGGAATCCCCGTGATCTCCTCCACCTTCTCAGGCGTGTAATTCTCTATGACCTTCTTTAGTTCCTCGAACCCTTCCGTCCGCTCATCGATGAAGGATTGGTTGTGCCAGCCCTCCTTCAAAATGATGTGCATCAAGCCGTTGATCCACGCCACGTCGGACCCCAGGTTCTGCTTGACGTGGATATCGGCGAGCGCCGCCATGTGGGTCCGCCGAGGATCGATAACGATGATCTTCGCCCCCTTTGCCTTCGCCGTCATGATGCGTGAGGCAATCAGGGGATGGGAAGAGGTGGTATTGGAACCGGTAATGAGGATACAATCCGCGTCCTCAAATTCCGGGACGCTGTTGGTCATCGCCCCGCTTCCGAATGCGGCGGCCAGACCGGCCACCGTGGAGGAGTGTCAGAGACGAGCGCAGTGATCGACGTTGTTCGTCCCGATCACCGCGCGAAAGATTTTTTGTAAGAGATAGTTTTCCTCGTTCGTGCACTTAGCAGAACTGAAACATCCCAGGCTGTCGGGCCCATACTTTTCCTTCAGCTCGAGGAATCGTTTCGCAACATATTGAAGGGCTTCATCCCACGAGGCTTCTTCCAGCTTGTCCCCCTTGCGGATCAGGGGCTTTGTCAACCGCCCGTCGGCATAAATGAATTCATGGGCGTTCCACCCCTTGATACAGAGCTTTCCCTCGTTGATGGGATGGTCCTTCTGGGGGAGCGTCCCAATAACCTCCCCGTCCAGCACCTCCAGGAGCACCCCACAACCCGTGCCACAGTACGTGCATGTTGTCCTTACTGTTTGATATTCCATCCAAACTCTCCGCTATGTCTCATCAATCTTTGTAGGAACTTCGTAGCCATCACTCCCCAAGAACTCGAGGGGATCCCTTTCCGTCTCATCCATACCCGTGACGTATCCAAGGTAATCAGCCATATCCTCCCGAACCTTTCGATAGAGAGATCTCAGAGGAATATGAGCCGGACAGGCTTCTTCACACAATCCACAGTCGATGCACCGCCCCGCCATGTGAAAGGCCCGAATCAAATGGAAAATGGGGATTTCCGGAGGTGCCTGCCCCGTCAGGATCAAGGTATCATCCTCCAAGGTGCATTGATCACAAAAACACATGGAACAGATATTCCTACACCCATAACATTTAATGCACTTGGAAAACTGCCCCATCCAGTAGTCAAGTCGATCGGAAAGATCCATCGACTCGACCTTTTCCAGATCCGAACGATCTTTAACACCCTCCACCTTTTCCCCATAGTGGATTTCCCGCGGATAGGGCTGGCTGCATCGGCAATATTCCGCCATCTCTTTTGTGCAGGCAACACCGATGGGACGGATTAAATCAGACAGAATCTTCTGGTTCTTCGCCAACTCTATGAGGGCACGGTCGTCGCAGCCCCGGACCATCACACCGATGGTGTCTTCCGGATATTTCCGGACGATCTTGAGTAAGATGTCCGTCATCGGGTAGCGGATGTCCGGAACAGTCAAGGCATCCAATTTGTCCAGGGAGTCCTTGGTGAAGAGAAAAGGGATGGGATGCCCTTCCTCCTCTATTAAGCCTAAAAACCCTGCGATTTCACCGGATTCCAGCATGTCTTTAATGTTTTTCTTAAGATTTTCCATCACCTATCCTCTTAATGGTGAGGGGCCCAACGCCCGTATTTCTTCGGTGAATTCTGTTGCAACCTTTGCGAACTTGTCACCTTCGGAGGCCGCGATCCAGTCCGCCCTGAGCCTTCGAGGATCGATACCCACGAACTTCAGCAGGTCCTTCATGATGGTCACGCGCCGCTTGGTAATATAGTTCCCCTTGATGTAATGACAGTCACCGTAATGGCAGCCGGTAACCAGAACGCCATCCGCCCCCCTTTGAAAGGCCTTTAGGATGAAGTGGGGAGAAATCCTGCCGCTACACATGACACGGATCGGTAACACATTCGCGGGGTATTTTAGTCGCATGCTCCCTGCCAGATCCGCTCCGGCGTAGGAACACCAGTTGCAACAAAACGCGATGATTTTTGGTTCAAAACCCTTTTCCGTCTCTGCCATTGCTTGCCTCTTTATCCAACGAGTTTCAAATTATCGTCATTCCTAAATCACAGAAGGGGGTTTGTCAAGAATTTCCTCAATACCCCTTGTTTTTAAGAAGCTATCCCAGCTTCCTACCCTCGGTAAAGGCCTTCCTATTTAGATCGTGCAGTTTCTCGGGAAGTTTTCCAAGAATTTTGTCGAGCCAGAGCTTTTCCTCCACGTCGAAATATTTCGAGAAGATTCCGATCATCACGACGTTCGCCGCGCGGATGTTGCCCATATCCAACGCCGTCTTGCTGGCGGGAACCAATGTTAGGTTCTTAAATTTTTTAATCGTCTCCTCGAAGAGTTCCCTCGGATACTCGGCCTCACCAAGGTTTACCATGGGGGGATTGAGCTCCAAATCATTGACGATGACCCGGGTATCCTCGTTGCAGTAATCAAGCCAGCGGAGTAGCTCCAATTTTTCAAAGCAGATCAAAAAATCCGCACTTCCCTTCGGAATAGTCGGGGAATAGACTTTTTTACCGAACCGGATATGGCTGGAAACACTCCCACCACGCTGGGCCATCCCGTGAATCTCGCTCTTCTTGACATCGTAACCCGCATCCAGCATCACTTCCGAGAGAATATCACTGGCGAGGATGATTCCCTGTCCTCCAACACCTGCCATCAATACGCTTGTTGTCTTTTCCATCGCTTTATATTCCTCTCCGTTTACAGGTTTTCAACCAGGCCATAAAAGACCTTATCTTCCGTCTTGATTGCGTCTACGTTGCAGAGCTGATAGCAAAGGGCACACCCATTGCAAAGCGTGGGCTCTATCACCGCGTAGCCCTTGCGTTTCTTGCCATCGGCGTTTGTTCCCTCTTCCGCGTTCCAGGTAATGGCGGGGCATCCTAAGCCAATGCAACGTTTACATCCGATACATTTGTCCACATCCACGTAAAACGGTTTCTTCGCCTTCGGGAGGGCACGCCGCAGCAGGGCGCAGGGACCCTGATTGATAATGAGAGACGGCTCGTCCCGCTCTGTTTCCTCTTTCAGAATCTTCTCGTAGGTCTCCAGATCATAGGGATTCGCTTTGACGATATGCTTGAAGCCCAGAGCCTTTCCCAACTCCTCGAAATCAACGGCGTGGGTTGCCTCTCCGCGAATGGTGTATCCCGTCGCGGGATGGTCCTGCGCCCCCGTCATGGCGGTAATCCTATTGTCCGCGATGATGACGGTGGCATAGGACTTGTTGTAAACAACGTCCGCCAGTCCCGTCATGCCGCTGTGCATGAAAGTGGAGTCCCCGATGACCGCCACAAACTTCCCGCGGCCCTCATCTCCCAGAGCCTTGGACATCCCCATGGAATGGCCGATACTGGCCCCCATACAAACGCAGGTGTCGAGAGAGGTCAGGGGCGGTAGCGCGCCCAGGGTATAACATCCGATATCACCCGTGGCGTAGAGCTTCAGTTTCTTGATGGTATAGAACATCCCTCGGTGAGGACACCCAGGACACATGTTGGGTGGACGCGGTGGGATATTCTCCGGATTCGCAAGGAAAGGTTCTTCCGGAATACCGGCCACTTTTTCCTTAATAATGGTCGGTGTCAGCTCTCCGCAGATGGGCAGGGTGTCTTTACCAAGATCTACCTGCACACCCATAATCTTCAAATTTTCTTCAATAAAAGGATCCAACTCTTCTATAACATAGAGTTTTTTCACCTTGGATCGGAAGTCTTTGATCATCTTTTCTGGGAACGGCCAGATCATTCCCAGCTTGAGATACGAGGCGTTGGGAAAGACCTCTTTGGCGTACTGATAAGAAATCCCAGAGGTGATGATACCGATCTCCGTGTCGTTAATCTCCATTTTGTTGAGGTCAAAAGTCTCGGCAAATTCCTTCAGTTTCTTGAAACGCTCTTCCACCACCACGTGCCGTTTGCGTCCGTAGACGGGAAGCATCACGTACTTAGGCGGATCCTTGCGGATTTTAACCTCCAACGGAGGCTTCATCCGCTCTTTTAATTCCACGGGTGTCCGCGCGTGAGAGATACGGGTCACGCTCCGGACCATGACCGGTGTGTCAAACTGTTCACTGATCTCAAAGGCGCGAACCACGAAATCCTTCGCCTCTTGGCTGTCGCTCGGTTCCAGCATGGGAATCTTCGCGAATTTGGCGTAGTTGCGGTTGTCCTGCTCGTTCTGGGAACTGTAGAGCTGAGGATCATCCGCCGTCACGACCACCAGTCCCCCACAAATCCCCGTGTAGCTCAGGGTCATCAAGGGATCGGCCGCAACGTTGACACCCACGTGTTTCATCGCCACCATAGCACGGGCCCCGGTAAAAGCAGCGCCCATGGCCACTTCCATGGCGACCTTTTCGTTCGGGGACCATTCCGCGTAGATTTCAGGGTATTCTTTTGCCACAGTTTCCAGAATTTCCGTGCTCGGTGTTCCCGGATAGGCTGAAGCAAACGTGGCCCCTGCTTCATACGCTCCCCGGGCGATGGCCTCGTTACCAGACAACAATTTTTTCATTCCATCCTCCCTCATGACGGTATCCCACACTCACTCAAGGGGATACCCAACCTTTTTGAAAAATTTATTCTTTAATCCCTAATTGCGCCTTCTCAATCTTAAGCATGATCACGGGAAGGGCAAAATCTGAGCCACTCTCAATCTTCAATTCTGAAAGGGTCTTTTTCGCGGCCTCTTTCTTACCCTGCCGGAGCTGGCAGACGTAGAGATGATAACGCGTCGTATCTTTCAGAAAATTCGCCGGATCTTTCAACAAGCTGTCAAAGACAGCTTCTGCCTCTTTATACGCCTTCTTCTCTTCCAAGGCGTATCCTCTCAAAAGGAGAGACAATACCTTCACGACGGCAGGCGTATCGGCCTTTGCCAAGAGTTCTTTGACGGTCGCTTCACTCTTTCCGTAATCCTTATGGTTTAAAAAACAGGAGGCCATTTGCAAACGGCCATAAACCGCCGCCGGCGTATCCCCGTATTTTTTCACAAGGGTACCCCAGTCGTTACAGACCTTTGCCTCTTTGACGCCCGCCTTTTCCACCTTTACCTGAATGGTATGGTACAAACCGAAGGCGGTCTTCTCCTTCTTCGCCTTATGGGAACGCCAGAACAATACACCACCCGTAATCAGGGCCAAGACCACCACCCCGGAAAGGAAATATTTCCAGTTTTCGAGAACCCACTGGTAAATCTCCGTGGTTGTGCTGACAAATTCATCCGGTTCTTTGAGTTTTTTACGCGTAATCTTCTTTTTGGTCGCCATGTTTTTCCCTTAAAAAGATTTTATACCTTATATAAAGCACGATGGCTTTTGTCAATGAAAAATGTTAAAAGATTCACAAAATCACCCACATAAAGGAGAGAAAATGATGCGCTTAATCGATCTTCGAAGCGATACGGTCACCAAACCCACGGATGAAATGCGAAAGGCCATGGCGACCGCCGAAGTCGGCGACGACGTCTTCGGAGAAGACCCTTCGGTCAATCTCCTTCAGGAGAAAATGGCGGGCCTCTTGGGCAAGGAAGCCGCCTTGTTCGTCGCCTCCGGCACCATGGGAAATCTCGTATCTATCTTAACCCACACGCATCCGGCGGACGAGGTCATCCTCGAGGCCAATTCCCACCCGTTTCACTACGAAGCCGCCAGTGCCGCGGCCTATGCCGGGGTCCAGTTCTTTCCTATCCTTGGGAATCGGGGTATCCTGACAGATACGGAAATCGCTAAGGCCATCCGGCCCGACGATCCCCACTTTCCTAAAACACGGCTCATCTGTCTGGAAAATACCCACAATCGGGGGGGAGGCAAAATCTACCCCCTGGAGGAAATTCAGAAGATACGAGCTCTCGCCGACGCCAACGGTATCGCCATGCACCTGGACGGGGCGAGGCTCTTCAACGCCACGGTCGCCACGGGGATTCCCCCCGCCGATTATTGCAAGCCGTTCGATTCCATCTCCGTCTGCCTGTCCAAGGGGCTGGGATGTCCCGTCGGCTCTGTAATCGCAGGATCAAAGGAGTGGATCAAGGCGGCGCACCAGAACCGAAAGCGTCTCGGCGGCGGGATGCGCCAGGTCGGTATCCTTGCCGCAGCGGGAATCTACGCCCTGGACCATCACATGGACCGCCTCGCCGAAGATCATCGCCGCGCGAAGGAACTGGCCGACGCCATCAGCCAGATCCCCTTGTTTGAATTCACCCCCTCCGCTGTGGAAACCAATATCATCGTTCTGCCCATCCATGACCCGGAAACCTCTCCGGAAGAGGTCGTGGAGCGCCTTAAGTCGGAGGGGGTACTCGTCGTTCCTTTCGGTCCGGGTGAAATCCGCCTTGTGACCCACATAGGGATTGATGACAAAGATGTTGCAAGGACGATCGAGGTCTTTCAAAAGCTGTTCGGTGAATAACTTCCCGCGCCGTGAAAAGACACTACGTCTTCTTCGCCCTCATCAGTATTCTCTTATGGAGCTTCCTGGCGTATTTGGGAGCATCGTTAAAACGGCTTCCCCCGCTTTTCGTCACGGGTATCGCCCTGACGCTCAGCGGCGGCCTGAGCCTCACACGGCTGAAACGATGGAGGGTCTCGCCTAAAATCCTTTTGGTCGGCGTGGGGGGTATCTTCGGCTATCACTTTTTCTTCTTCTCCGCCCTGCACCATGCACCGGCGGTGGAGGCCAATCTCATCAATTACCTTTGGCCGCTGCTCATCGTCCTCCTCACCCCGCTCTTCTTCAAAACACGGTCCCTTCACACCCACCACATCATAGGAACCTTCATGGGGTTCATTGGAGCCATCCTGGTCATCACCCAGGGACACCTCCAATTCTCCCCCATTTTTCTTTTCGGATATCTGCTTGCCTTTCTCGCGGCCCTTACGTGGGCGTGTTACTCCCTGATGACCAAACGTCTCCCAACCTTCCCCTCGGAAACCGTGGGGATTTTCTGCCTGATTTCCGGATTGCTCTCCCTCGCTCTCTGCCTCGTGGGCGGGTACCTCTTTTCCTCTTTTTCCCGCCTCCACGGAACAGAAATATTTCACTTGATCCTGCTTGGGCTCGGTCCCCTTGGGCTGGCCTTTTTTACCTGGGACAAGGCCATGAAAGCGGGAGATCCACGCGTCATCGGCGCCTTAACCTATCTAACGCCGCTCCTCTCCACACTCATTCTCGTGAAATTAGGGGGATACTCTTTATCCTTGACTACCACAATCGGGATGACCGCCATTGTAGTCGGGGC
>JAOZMY010000075.1:0-8545 GCA_029934085.1 bacterium
CCCAGTTATATATTCCCATCTTGTTTTGGCTGGGGATGGATTTCAAGACCCAGGCGATTCCTCTGGGGATGCTGCTGAATATCGTGAACTCTTCGTCCGCCGCGGTGGTCTACGCGAGGGAGAAGCTGATCGAGTGGAAGACGGCCCTGCCTTTCGGGATCTGCATGGTGATCTTCGCCCCTGTGGGCACCTGGGCGAACATTTCGCTTCCCACCAAGCCGGTGATCCTGATCTTCGCTCTCTTCACGGCGAGCGCGGCCATTCTCATGTTGAGTGGGTGGAAGCCGAAGGAGGGGATCCTGACGCCCAGGAAAAAACTGATTCTCGGATTTGTGGCGGGGAGCCTTTTGGGGTTCTTCGCGGGTCTTATCGGACGGGGCGGTGGGAGTTTCGTCGTGCCCCTTCTCTACATGGCGGGTTTGGCACCCAAGATGGCAGCGGCCACCTCGGCGATGATCGTGACCTTTTCCGGGGCGTCGAGCTTTATTTCCCACATCCTGACGGCAGCGCGTCCTAATTGGATGATCTGGATCCTCTGTGTCGTGGCGGTTTTCCTGGGGAGCCAGGTGGGATCACGTCTCATGGCCCGTAAAATGAAATCAAAGTCGGTAAAACTTGTTTTCGGGCTGGTCCTGCTCTTCGTAGCGGCCATCCTGATTTTTAAGGATGTCTTGTAAAATCGAACAAAATCTTCAAGGAGGTTCGAAAGATGAAAAAGGAAGACCTGAAGCTGTATCATGAAATTGGTACCCACGCGACCCATCTGGGGGAATTCTGGGATAAGGTTCTGGAGTCGGCGCTGATTGTTCACGGACATCTCTGTGGGGCGATGCCCCTTGGGTTTCGTGCGGGACGACTGGCGCTGAAGGCATTGGAGGCTGACCGCGAACCCAACATGGCCAAGATTGCCCTGGTGGAGACGGGGACGGCTCATGCGGCGGGATGTTTCGCAGACGGTGTTCAACTGGCGACGGGATGCACCTTTGGGAAAAATCTTATCCGGAAACTGGAATACGGGAAGTGGGCTGTGACCATTGCCATCAAAAAGGATGGGCGGGCGGTTCGTGTCCGGGTGAAGAATGAGGCCATTGAGGCCATGTTCGGCGGAAAGTTTATGGATCATCGCCGCCGGGGAGTCCCGCCGGCCGATGTGCCCAAGGAGTTCATCCTGGAAAGCTTCAAGAAGACCATCACCCGGCCGGACGATGAGTTTCTGGAAGCCTCTGAGGTTTTTACTTATACCTTTCCCCCCGCACCGAAACCCTCGTTCAACATCGACCGGTGCGAGATCTGCGGGGAGATGGTGGCAGAGAACAAGCTGAGGGTCAAAGAGGGGAAAAAGGTTTGTCTTCCCTGTTCCGAATATATGATATAGGGTGATAGTTAATCATTGAAACGCCCGCGGGGTGACCTCCCGCGGGCGAGGGGGAGAAGGATGAAAATCGAAAGACTCGCCGCTGTTTTCAAGGCGCTCTCCGAGGAAACCCGGCTGAAGATCCTCTACCTTCTCGAAAAAAAACCGCTCTGCGTTTGTGAGATCATGGGGGCGCTGAACATCACCCAGACCAAGGCGTCCCGACACCTGATCTATCTGAAAAATGCCGGACTGCTTGCCTCGAAGAAGGAGGACCGTTGGGTCCTCTATGCTATCCGCGAAGACCTTTCCGAGGACGTGAAGAAGATTCTCGAAAGAACCCACGCCCTTATGGAGAAAACGGGAGACCTCGCTGAGATTGAGACGAGGCTGGAAGAGATCCTGAAACACGAGAGTGTCTACCGCCAGATTCACGGCGTTGGGGACAAGACCGCCGTCTCATCCCGCTTCTCCTGTGGTTGAGGCCTCTTGTTTCCTATCCCATAAAGAGGGCCTCGATCTTCTCCCGGTTTTCTCTGTATTTTTCTTCGAAGAGCTCCGGACAATCATCGATGTCGGCGTCCCCCTTGGCCAGTGCAGAGGCGAAGGCCATACAAGTGAGTTGCCCGCATTTCTTGCAGTTGGTTTTCGGCAGTAGTTTGAAGATCTCAATGGCCTTAGGGGGCTCTTTCCGGGTAGTATCCGGGGTGATGGTGTCTCTTTTCTCGTGAATCTCGTTGATGAAGTCGATGACTTCTTTCGCGACCCGCTCGCCTTCGTCTTTGTCGATGAGGTTCCCGATGCGGATCTCCCGAGGCCGCACAGCCACACCGTGGCCGTTCATCTTGAAAACGATGGTGTGGGTGTTTGGGTCGTAGAAGCGTTTTTTCAGGTATCCGTTGAGATAGGGCAGAAGGTCAGTGAGATCCGCGTCGATCTCCACGACTGAGCTCCACCGGGGCGATCCCGGGAGACAGGGCGGTTCAAAGAGGGTGACGGTGTAATCTTTTATAAGCGCCATAAGATCTCCCTCCCTTTAACGGAGCTGGGAACGATTCCCTGAAAAGATCTTTCCTATAGAAAATTTAGGGCCGAATCCAACGTGGTCAAGCCCTACTCGGAAACATCCGGATTGCTGGTGTTCAGCGTTGCCTTGTAGCCGGATCGCCGGAGAGTCTCCAGGATTTCACGAATGTGTTTGTTGCCCAGCGTCACGAGGACGAATTCCACCTCGGCCAGCTTGAGAGAGAGGTTGGTGAAGGCCCGTTGGTGACGGATCTCCATGATGTTGGCATTGAGCTGTCCCAGGATCTGGGTGACCTCGGCCAGGGCGCCGGGGACGTCGGGGATTCCGATGGTGACCCGCATGAGACGGCCGGAACGGACCAGTCCCCGCTGGATGATGGATGAGAGGGCGATAAGGTCGATGTTTCCACCGGAGAGGATGAGTCCCACCCGCCTGCCCTTGAACCGTTCCTTCTGCTGGGCGAGGGCGGCCAGCCCCGCGGCCCCGGCTCCCTCTACCACCGTCTTTTCCACCTCCAGGAGGAGCAGGACGGCCGTCTCGATCTCTTCCTCTTCTACCAGAAAGATGTCGTCCACGTGTTCCCGGACGATGGGCAGGGTCAGGTCTCCCGGCCGCTTGACCGCGATCCCTTCCGCGATGGTGTGGATGCCGCACTGGATGGTTTTGCCTTTGACGGCCCGGGCCATGGAGGGAAATCGTGCCGCCTGGACCCCAAAGACCTTGATGGAGGGTTTGAGTGCCTTGGCGGCGATGGCGTTCCCGGAGATCAGTCCTCCCCCGCCGATGGAGATAATGAGGGCGTCCAGGTCGGGAAAATCCTCGAGCATTTCCAGGGCAATGGTTCCCTGCCCGGCGATGATTTGTTCGTCGTCGTAAGGCGGAATGAAGGTTAGCCCGTGTTTCCGGGCGTAGGTAATGGCGAAAGCCTGCGCCTCGTCAAACACCTCCCCTTCAAGGAGGATGCGGGCGCCGAAATGGCGGGTGTTTTCCACTTTAACGTTGGGGGTGAAACGGGGCATCACGATGGTTGACGGTATTCCGAGGCGTTGGGCGTGATAGGCTACGGCCTGGGCGTGATTGCCCGCGGAGGCCGCGATGACCCCCTTTTCCCGCTGATCGTTTGACAAAGAGAGAAGTTTTGCGAGGGCACCTCTTTCCTTGAAGGATGCGGTGAACTGGTGGTTCTCGAACTTCAGGATAACATGGGCTCCCGTAATGGTAGAGAGGGTTTTCGAGTGGGCACAGGGGGTCCGGACGATATCGCTCGAGATCCGGCGTGCCGTTTCCCGGATGACTTTCAAATTGATGGAATGCATTTGTGGACCTCCCTGCTGAGTGTAAAGGCTTATGAATCCTTCCACGCGAGGATACGGTTGGTGAGGATCCCGTTGACGGAGCCGGTGACGAGGGCGAAGCCGAGAAAATAGGGGAGTAGGAGAAGGGTCGAGGCCTGTTGGATGATCAACGCGGCGAGGAATACCTGGATGAGGTTGTGAACCCATGCCCCCACGAGGCTGATCCCCCAGAAACTCAAGACCCTGCCGGCAAGCCTGAAGGCGGCGATCATGGCAAGGGTGGCGGCAAGTCCCCCGCCGAAGGCGAGGATGAATCCCGGGGAAAAGAGCTTCCCGACGAGGGCGGAACCCACGATGACCCGGATGAGGAAGATGCCAAGAACGAAGGAGCTGCCGTAAAAGGGGAGCAGAAGCATGGTGACGATGTGACTCAACCCGAGCCGGAGCCAAGGTACGGGCAGAGTCAGAAGGGATTCGAGGGCGTGGACACCGATGGCGAAGACAGCGAAGAGCGCGAAGTGGGCTCCCTTTTCGATACGTTCGAAGGTAAAACGGTCATCGGGTAATGGCATCGGTCTCCCGTCCTTTTCCACCCTTGATTTCTACAATGATTCGGTTGGGAATGCAAATCATTACGTCCCCGTGGGAAGGAATGGGCCCCATCTTTTGGCAGAGTTTGTGAGGACAGGGGGCCTCGATGATGGCGGCCTGGCCGTTATGGATGCGGACGACGGTGATTCCGATGGGGCCTTTGACTTTGATGGTTCGATCCTCGTTGAGCGGGTAGAATCCAACGGGCCGGCCGTCGACCGAGATCCAGATGTCGGTCCCCTGGGATTTCGTCAGGCGGAAGGCGAAAACGCTCGCCACGGTGAGGAGAATGAGAACCATGAGGAGAAGGATATCCCAGCGGGTAGGGGATGTCCCGTATCGGCCTCTATTTACCATGTCTGAGGTGCCGCCAGATGTTTTCATTGAATCTTTCATCCAGGTCCCGGGTATTCCGAGGTGGATCGGGAAAGGTGGCCTCCCAGGCGCGCCGGTTTTCCATGCAATAGTAGATGAACAGGTCCGGTGACCATTCCCGAAGCCACCGGAGGAGCGTTTTGTACATGGAGATGCGCAGGGGCTGGAGATAGCGGAATTTACCGTCCTCGTCCCGGAAGAATTCCCCCGTGAATAGAGGTGTGTCCGAAAAGCGCATACGGATGAGATCCTTTTGGGCGCGGGTGTAACGCAGACCCGCTATGCTTATCCAGAGGATGCGGGTGGGATCGAGGATCCGGGCCAGCTCCTCGATGACTCCTCGATAGGCCTCCTCCCATTCCTCGAACCAGATGATCGGATCGAAATGGAGGCCGATCCAGTATCCCATCTCCTGGCATTCGCGGGCGGCCCGCAGCCTTCGGTCCAACGTGGCCGTGAGGGGTTCCACGGCCCGGATGAGAGCCGGGGGATTGACGGACCAGGAGATCACCGTGTGTTCCTTGGGATCGAGGCCCCGCAGGGTGTCGATGGCAGCCGTTTTGGTCTTGAGTTCGAGAATACCGTTTCTCGACTCCGCGAAAAAGGGGACCATGCGGCGGGAAAATCCCGTTAGGGCGTCATGAACGAGGCTGTCGCCTAATTCCCCCGTCCCGAACCGGTAGATGTGCTCGGGGTTGGATTCCAAGCGTTCCGTGATCTCCTCCCGGATCTGATCCTCGTTCACGTAGAGGGTTAGGGCAGGGACGGAGAGATGGGTCTGAAGGATGCAGTAGTGGCAGTCCATGGGACAGTGGATCATGGCGTTGATGACCTGGTAGCCGCAGCAGATACGTCCCTGGCTTCCCGGGCAAGGCTTGACCAGTCGCCCCCGGTAGCGGGTGACGAGGAGCCGCCGTTTCAGACTGCGAAGGGTTTCCGGAACGGAGCTCTGAGGTGAGACGGAAGGGATGCCCATGCGGATTTTCCCCGGAGGGAATCGTTTCATGACGGAAGCGGTCAGGGGATGATCCGCTACCTCCGGGTCGATCCAGAGGGAGTCGATGCGCTCGAGGAGGGAGTAGGGTGGGTGAGTCATTTAGATGAGTTTCGTGAGGGAGTCGATTTCCTTGTGAAAGGCCGCGATCCTTCGCAGGGAGGTCTCCAGCTCGTTTACGTCCCTGAAGGCGACCCTCAGTTCGAAGCGATCCCCCGCCAGCTCGGGGGGCGGAAGGAGGCGTAGATTTCCCGTCGTCTCGATCTTCTGACGAATCTCACGGATGGCGGTGTCGAACTTCGCCCGCTGGGGAAACCTCCTCATCAAAACAGCTTTGAGGAAGGCGTCCCGTTTCTTGGCGGTGGGCATCTTGGGATGTTTGAGGATAAAAGGAAGGGGGTCCCTCTTGACGACCTTGGAAGGGGTGAGCCGGTCCCGCTTCGCGATCTCGTCCAGCCATGAGAGGAGTTGGTCCATCTGATTTTCGCTGAGGCTGATGGTCTCCAGAATTTGTGAGATCTCTGCGAGAAGTTCCGACGGAAATGTCTTTACGATCTTGACGAGGAAGGGAGCACCGTAGTTTCTTTGGACGGCTTCACGCTTCAGACGCTCGGGCAGGCTCAGGATCTTGGGCAGGGAGGGAAGGAGCGAAGGGGAGAGGCGTTGCGTTTCCTTCGCGAGGAGGGAAAGGAACTGCTCGCGCGGTATCCGAAAGACGGCAGGACCGTCTTGAACGAGAGCGGCGATCTCGAAGGGGTTGAGAAGGCGGTGAGCCCGCTGTGACTCGATCCATAAAGAGAAGAGTTCCAAGGGTGGTTTCGTCGCAAGGATGGCGACAGGAACCTGGGGCAGGGACGTTTCCCGTGCTGCCTGGAGCCGGCGGTGGCCGTCAAAAAGCCGATAGGTGTCGTTCTCGCCGAGGACCAAAAGAGGTGTGAGGACCCCCGCTCTCCTGATGGACTCCGTGAGTTCTCGAGAGGGTCCGTAGGGGTAGGAAAAAGCGAACGAGTGGGTGTCTATGGTGTCGATGTCGAGATGTAAGTATTGAAAAGAAATCACGTTCAGTTCACGGAAGAGACGGGCCGGGGGAACGGAGGTCCCAGGGAATCGTAGGACCCATTCAGGATCTCCCGATAGAAGGCCGCATCCTGTTCCTTCCCGCGTTTTTCGAATCCCTGGATGAGGATGCGGCATTTTTTCTTCAGTTCCTCCGTGGTCAGGAGGCGCCACGCCCGGGGCAGCTCGTTTTTACGGAGCATCTTGAGGAGGGCGTAGACACGAAACCGGTCCATCCCCCAGTAGGCCCGGGAGAGCTGGTCGTCGTGTCCCCCCCGCTTCACGATGAGGGGTTTTTCGATGAAGTAAACGGGGTATTTGGCTGTCACGCGAAGCCACAGGTCGTAGTCCTCGCAGGCCGGCAGGGCTTCGTCGAAGGAGCCTACCACGTCGAAAACCTCGCGTTTCAGGATGACGGAGGAGGGGCTGATGATGCAGAGGGGGAGGCAGTGAGGATAGATCCAACCGCCGTATTTCCGGTGTTTCTTCATGGGATTCACCCGCACCCCCCGCCGGATCCATATCTCGTCGGTATAGCAGATTTTTATCTCCGGGTTTCCGAGGAGGATATCCATTTCCGCGGCGAGTTTCTTGGGGAGCCAGGTGTCGTCCGAATCGAGAAAGGTAATATAGTCCCCGCGAGCCTCAGCGATGCCCCGGTTTCTCGCGGCGCTGACCCCCCGGTGGGGCTGACAGACAAGCCGCACCCGGGGGAAGCGCTCTCGAATCATCTCCGCCGTTCCGTCGGTGGAGCCATCGTCGATAACGATGACCTCGAAGGGCTCGTAGGTCTGCTGCTGGACCGACACGACGGCCTCCGCAAGGAAATCCCGGCGGTTGTGGGCGGGAATGACAACGCTGACGAGGGGTGACAACATTTGGGGAAGGATCCTAACTCGTTTCGGCGAGTTTCCGGGTTCGTTTTTTCAACCGGTTGATACGTCTCCGATAGATCTGGACGAGTTTCCTGTCCTTCTTTTCCATGGCTTCCTGTTTCTTTTGGCGCAGTTCCTCAATCTTCTTTTTGAGGTCGGCGACGGTAATCAGTTCCGGGTGTTTCTTTTTGGAGGATTTTTTCTTCGGTGCCTCTTCCTTGATTCCTTTTTCTTTCTTGATGATTTCCAGGAGTTCCGCCTTCTTCATGGCGTGGACGCCCGTGAGGCCGGGGATCTCCATGGCGATTTCCCTAAGTTCCTTGACGGTCATTTTATCCAGAGGCTTCTGCTTTTCGGTCATACTTCCTCCTTTCTCTCAAATGGCCAAGGTGAAAAGCGATGGCCCGGGTTAAGGATTGGAATGTTTGTTCGTAGGTTTCAAGACCGTAGCCGTAGGGATCGGGGATCTCGTCTGGGATATCCGGAACGCTTTCTCCTATGAGCCTGATGGGTACCACGGAATAAGCGAAGGTTTGAATCTCCAGACATTGGTAGCGCTCCATGCAAAAAATGAGATCGGCCCATGCGGATAGAGTAGGGGTAACAGGTTGGGCGCGATGTTGGCGAATGTCGATTCCGTGTTTCAGGCAAACCTTGACGGCGTTTTCAGAAGGGGGATTGCCCGGGACGGCATAGAGCCCGGCCGACTGAATATGCAGAGACGGGTTCCCACTGAGGAGGGACTTCGCGATACCTTCCGCCATGGGACTTCTGCAGATATTCCCGAAACATACGAACAAAATATTCATCACTATGTATTTACAAACTCTCTATTGCTTTGTCAATCTTATGATCCCCGTGGAGATTACCGGATTGCCTGAGAATAAAATGAATTACGAAATCCCTTTGATTATTTTGGGCCTACCAGGGCCTTTTTCATCTTTTCGCCCTTTTCCGCCGTGGCCTTCTCCGGCGTGT
>JAOZMY010000075.1:8645-10541 GCA_029934085.1 bacterium
GTTATGGGATGGATCTGATCAGGATTCCTGGTGGGGTTGTTCCTCGGTGACATGAGGGGGTGTGAGATCAGGATCTCCCCAGAACGCGGCGGCGGCCTTCCTTTTCCCGTAGCCCAGGACGGTGTCTACTTGAAGGAGGAACCGATTGAAACGGGGCTGGGTCCGGATAAGCCATCGGACGAATTCGTGGTGGATTCCCCACGGCTTGTTAAAGGGGCAGACCCGGATACAGGTGGCGCAGTCTGTTCCGTTGGCCACCCAGAAGGCGAGGCAGGTTTCCGCATTGATATGCCAGGCGCGGACATTCTCCCGGTTGGAGATATTATGGGTCTCTGCCGTGGGCCCTCCTCGCATGATGGACTGGCTGGGGCATTTCTCGGCGCACTTCCCGCAAATCTGGCAGAACTCCCACACGCCAAAGGCGATGGGCCTATCGGGCACGAGGGGCAGGTCCGTGAAGACCTTGGCGAGGCGGACTCGTGGGCCAAAACGGGGGGTGATAAGCAGTCCGTTCCGACCCAGCTCACCCAGGCCGGCGTCGATGGCGAGGGGAATGCTACAGGCGGTATCGTTCCCACAGGGAACGGCCTGATATCCCAAACCCCGGATATACTGGGCCAGAAGACCCGCCGTAAAGGCCATGCGGGAATAGCCCAGCCCCGTGGCGGCCGAGGCGGGATGGGCGGGTGCAGTGGTGATGCCCGTGTAATCCATCTCGACGGCGATGACGACAGCGTACTTCAGCGTTTCCGGGAGATTGTTCTCCACCGTCTTCCCGCCTTCCCGGGTGATGAGGTAAAGGGGAGAGTAGAGCCAGCGACGGTCCACCTTGCAGATCCCCACAAGGGAGGCGCCGAAAAAGGTGGCGGCTTTCTTGATATTCCGGCTCATGGTTTTGGGATCATTGATTTCAACCTTCAACCCCCGGCGAACCCGGGGGAAGGAAAACTTCCCCGGCCAGTCCCAGGCGTAAAGCCCCATTCGTCCACCGCGGACTCCCTGGGCACACTCGTCCTCCAGACGCCAGGCCGCGTTGACAAGAGCCTGGTCATACAGGGTGTAACCCGGGGTGTTCTTCGGGGAAATCCGATCGAAGTAGAACTTTTTCCCCAGATCGAGCATTTGGGGGTCCCATAAGGGACGCTTGAACATCTCGTTCTTCTGGTCGAAGGGGAGAATTTCTCCGGTCACATAGCGTTCGGCCCCTTTTTCAACTACTTTGGCGCTTTTCACGGTTTTCACCTCTCTTTTTGAAGGGATTTTCCCGTTACTATGGGTGTTCGGATGAGGAGAGGAAAGGAGGCGAGGGGGTTCAATGTCCCACGATCGTTCGGAAAAGGGATGGCTGTGGACGCCACCGGTGCCAGAGATTCACGAGTTCTTCCCGGTGATCATGGTTCCATCGGCCCCATTTGTCCAGGAGGGCGGCCCCCTTTATTTTTTTCAGCTTGTCGCCGTTTGTGTACCCGCTCTGGAGGAGATTCAATCCCTGGACGAACTCGTTTTGAAAGTGCTTTGAAAAATCGGGGATGTAGGGATCGAAACGTTTGGCCTCCACCTTTTGCGCAGCGTGAAGGCTTTTTTCAATGGCCTTGAGAATCTTTTCTTTCGCAAGTTCTTTCTTTTCCGCAGTGGCGGCGGAGTGCCCTTCTTTGGCAGCCTTGAAGATTTCGGTGGAAGAACGAATGGCGTCGCTGTAGTGTCGCATGAGATCGGCGTTTTTTGCGGGGATTGGGATAATGCCCATGCCCTGGAGGTTGAGGAAGATCAGGACAATTCCGGCGATGATGACGCCCGCGAGGGAAAATCTTTCCTTTCGGCGGTTGCCGACGATGCCGGCAATGACCGCGACGAACGCCACGCCAATTCCCGCGGGCCCAGCTGCGAAGACGCTCG
>JAOZMY010000076.1:0-2129 GCA_029934085.1 bacterium
GGGTATATGGGGCAGGTGGTTGAATGGCCAGAGGTCGTGACGGAGGGAAAGGATATCGAGGAATGCCGCCAAATGTTGCGTGATGCCCTTAAGGAGATGATCTTGGCCTATCAAGAGCTAAAGAAGGAAATCCCTCTGGGAGGAGCCTTGATTGAACAAGTGCCGGTAGAAATTGATAATGTCCGTAAAACGGCGTGAATTAGTCAAATATCTCAGTGACAATGGCTTCTTTCTTTTACGTGAGGGGGCAAATCATTCGATCTATTCAAACGGGGTAAAAGTTATTCCCGTTAAAAGACATCGGGTTCTTGATAGGATAACAGCAAATGAAATCTGTAAACAGGCTGGGTTGAAACCAAAATTTTAAATGAGATGGCACGAAGCGGGGAGTAAAAAGAGCTTTTAGCCCAAAATCCATATTAGGAGGCCCTATTTTATGGCATACGAAGCGGTCCTGGTGGAGAAGACGGAGCATATCGGTATCATCACACTCAACCGGCCAGAGAAGCTGAACACCTTCAACGTGCCCCTGGGGCGGGATCTTAACGCCGCCTTGGAGGAGATGGACGAGGACCGGGACATCTACGTGGTTATCATCCGGGGCAACGGCAAGGTCTTCAGCGCGGGGATTGACATTACCGACTTCCCCAAAAAGGGGATTCTGGAATACCGTCCCTGGATCACGTTGATGGAGAAGATGACGATTACCATCGCCCAGATGAAAAAGCCGGTCATCGCCGCTGTGCACGGTGTGGCGGCGGCCAATGGGGCTGGGCTCGTAGCGGCGGCGGACCTTGCCGTTGCGACGGAGAGTGCCCGCTTCGGCCTGACGGCCATCGATGTGGGATTATTCTGCATGGGGCCGGCAGTGCCCATGGACCGTTGTGTGGGGAAAAAGCATTGCTTGGAACTGTTGTTGACCGGCGACCTGATCGACGCCGAAAAGGCCGAACGGATTGGCCTGGTGAACAAGGTGGTGCCGGAAGATAAGCTGATGGACGAAGCCCTGGCGATGGCGCGGAAACTGGCGGCAAAGAGCCCGCTGGCCCTCCAGATGGGTAAGGAGACCTACTACACCATGATGGACATGCCCTATGACAAGGCGCTTCAATACGCCAACGAAATGTTCTCTGAGCTTTGCACCCTGAAGGATGCCGAGGAAGGGGTCAAGGCGTTCCTGGAAAAACGTCCTCCCAAGTGGCGGCTGGAATAGGAGTTTTTTGTCTTTTTACTAAGCGATTTCTCAGCCCGACCGATATGTCCCCGTCGGAAACCCGACGGATGATGAGTAGTATTTTTAGGCGTTTTGAATCGTTGCCAAATTTGCTTTTTGAGTTGGCATGATATAAAATATGTCACGCTGATTGACAACAAATCGTGCCTCGAAACGTGGCTTTTCAGTTTTTTGCCACTTTTTATATGTTTTCTTTTCTCGAGAGAAAGTTCGTTTCAATCAGAAATACGGGTCGTTTTGCCGAGACACAGGAAGTGGAGGTATCTACAGTTCATGGTGCTTGAAACGTAATGACGGAGCTGTGGCGCCGTCTGATTTTGGTGGCAGGGGTGACCCTCACCGTTTGTATGTTCCTCTTCGCGGACCTGTCTCCCCGTGTGTCGGTGGAATCCGTCGATTTCAAGAAAGAACAGAAACATCAACTCCATTTCATGGGGTTCATTTCCGAGCATCGGCGGTACTTGGCTTCTCTCCCATTGAAATCCTATATCAAAAAGGTTGTAGCAGAGCGTGAGATCGAGAAAAGCGCGGCTATGTCGGCCTTCGCAGCGCGGGTCGACGCGGCCTTAAACCATCCCAGTAAAGATGCTCCCTGGCAGAACCGCTTGGGAAGTGGGCCGAGGCTCTGGTTCAAATTACGGTCACCTCCTTTCCGGAAACTTGCTCAATCCCTTGCCTCTTCTCATCAACACATCCTTTATCTTCCCTATGAAAAAGACGGGAAACGTCACTATCTTCGATTAAAACGCCATACCTACACGGTCGATGATTTTGCCCTGGGTACCGGATACCGAGGGATGACGCCACCCACACGTCTCTTCTATCCCCTCCGGGGCTGGGCCTGGCTTCCCCTTCTGATGGGCTTTCTGGGTTACTTTTGGCTTCCCCGACCGAA
>JAOZMY010000076.1:2229-10531 GCA_029934085.1 bacterium
CCGGGCGGCTTCCGGCTTCGCTCCTTTTCCCTCGATGAGGAAATTCCCTATTCCCGGCTCGAGAAGGTGACCCCGGCGGTTCTGAGGAATCCACGATGGCTTCGGGTACTTACGGGGTTTGCTACCCTTTTCAGCAGGGGTGCCAACCAGGTGCGGATGGCGGGGCAATCGCTCTTGCTTTCGTCGGCGGGCACCGGCGGCCTTCGTTTCAGTTTCAGGGATGGGCGCGCCTTTTTCCTCTGGTGTGAGGACCAGCGGGGCAATCTCATCGTCAAGGGCCTGCCCCGGCTGCTCGACGAGCTGAAGACGGCGAGGGTGTTCAAGGAAACGAAGCCCGAAGAGGTCAAGGGAATTGCGTCTGATATCGTCACCTGGGCTTCACGGAAAAAGGGGAAAACGGACGGGCCGAGATCCGTCCGACCCATGCTCCGTTTCTGCGGGGTGCCGCTGGTGATCGTCCTTGTCTTTATCTTTTGGAACAAGGTAAGCGTCGCGCGGGATGATACCTTCCTTGTCAAAAACACCTCTCCAAGGAAAGCGGCGGGAAAGAGAACCTTCCATCCTGATCCGGATCTCCCGCTCTTGAAAAGATCCGAAATTGTCTGGCGAAAAACCGTAGGTGGAGGTCAGATCGTTATAGGAGAGGATATCATCCGGCCCGGAAACGGAGATACACTCGTGGCGGGAAAATTCTACAAAAAGCGGTCTGATATCCTGCTGGTTCGGGTGGATGGAAAAGGAAGCATTCTATGGGAAAAGACCTATGGCAACGAGGCAGACGAGCGTCCCGCCGGCCTGACGGTGGCGAAAGACGGGGCCTTTGTCATCGCGGGGACCCGTGGGCCGAGAATGTATGGGAACGTCTACCTCCTCAAGGTGAATGGGAATGGGAAGGTTCTGTGGGAGAAGACGTGGGGTGAAAAATATACGGACGAGGTGGCCGAGGGGGTGGCCCGAACGAAAGACGGCACCCTCGCCGTGATCGTTGCTATCAAGTATTGGCCGACGCTTGTCCTCTTTTCTTCGGAGGGACATTTCCTCTCGCGGCAGAGACTTTCGACCGGCCTGCCGGGGGAGAAAAGACTTTCCGCCAGGGAAATCCTTGCCCTGCCTGACGGTTCCCTGGTTGTTTGCGGCACGGTGGAACGTACCGGTGCCGGATTCCAGGACGCCTTCCTGATGAAGCTGGATGCAAAGGGAAACCGGAGCTGGGTGCGGACCTACGGGGGAGAGGGAAAGGAGGGCGCCAATGCCATCCGCCTCATGCCGGACGGGGGGTTCCTGCTGACCGGCGGAAAAGGATTTTCCGGTTCCGGTGCCCAGAACCTTTGGCTCATTCGGACGGACGCGCGGGGGGAACTCCAATGGGAGAAAACATTCAGGAATGCCGATGATGAAAAGGGAACAGCGGCGGTTGTGCTGCCGGACGGAGAAGTCGCTGTCCTCGGATACGCTACCCTGCCTCACACCTCCGTTTCCTACTCTACGCTTCGTCGAATCGACGCGCGAGGGAACATCTTGTGGCAGCGCTGGCTCGGACGGGGAGTTGAGATCTATGCGATGGCGCCGAGCGGTGCGAAAGCCTGTCTCGTGACGGGAGAGGCATTGTTGGAGGGATCGTCTCTTCGTAAGACAGCGCTTGTGGTTATGAAAATAAACGTGAAATAAGGAAAGGAGAAACATCATGGAACTTTTTGGAGGAATTCTTTTGGCGGTCGTTTTGGCCGTGGTCATCATGTTTTTTCAGAAAAAAAAGACAAAAGCAGCATGGCAGGGGGTAGTGACCAAAATCAAGGAAGAGGCGGATTATTATGACGACGAGAACAACTTTCGCGAGGGGCAGATCCTCATACACTACCGGACGGACGCCGGCAAGAAGGGCAAGATCCGCATGAGGCGGCAGCATTTCGGCAAGATGTTCCCTGGACTCAAGGCGGGTGATCGACTCGTTAAAGAAGCGGGAGAAGCCCTACCTCAGTGGGCCAGATGAAATTTTCATGGGTTTTTATGGTAGAAAAAAATTTGTTTCGGGACATGAGGAACCTGTTCGATGGTTTCGAGCCTTCCCAAAAGGGAAAACGATGAGAAAAAATGTAATTATCCTTTTTATCCTGGCGTGTTTTTTCACGGTGTTGATGCAGCCCCAACCCGTCATGGGGGCGGCAGACCCCATTACCAAGGCTCTCGAACGCTATGCCGAAAGCCGTCTCCAAGACAGCACGGCCCTCGACACGATTTTCAAGCATCTCGATATTACTACCAAGGCGGATGAGGCCGAGTTTCTCGAGAAAATCGCGAACGTTGCGAAAAAGTACGACAGGTCTCCTCTAACCTTTGAAAATGCTGTCCGGCAGGCCCTGGATGTGAGGCGGTTTAACACCGTTGATGTCCTTCTGAAAGAGGTTTATCGGGAATTCGGTAAAGAACTGGATGTGGTGGTTCGGACAGGATCCTCTGGGATACGGTATCTTGAACTGGCGAAAGTGCGGCACGGTCATCAAGGGTATCGCCTTCTCTTTTCCGATGATGACATCTCTTTTGTGGGGAAAAAAGCAGTCCAAGCAGCCAAGCGTTTTAACGAGCTCTTGGCGGAAAAGGGTCTGGAGAGACTCAAAGTCAAGGGATTCGACATCGTGAGCCTGGAGCGGGTTCGGGGCCTGGATCTCCACATGCTCAACTTGCTTGAAGGGGAGAAATTCGTCGGCAAGGCGGCCATGAGCGGTATCAAGAAGGAGATGCTGGTCAAGGGGGCCGTCATCGCGGAGAACCGGGGGGGACAACTTATCTCCCATGCCGAACCGTTGGAGGCCTACGTAAAGAACAAGATCGGCAGTATCCTCGCCGACGAACTGGAGGCGAAGGCTCTCCGGGAAGCGGTCAGAAAATATGGGGCGCTGACCATGGTGGGGAGCTGCGAGCGTCAGATCACGAAGGCCCACGGCGGGTGGCATAACCTCTCCGATTCCGAAAAGGTCAAGTATGTCTTGCGGGAACGGGAGGCCCTTGCCGAGTCGGGGGCGCTTGAAAAGATCAGGGGCATGAAGGCCCAAGGAATCGAGAAACAACTCAAACGCCTGAAGAAACTGAAGGCGAAAGGAAAGCTGACGAAGGGGGAGGTCCGGTGGCTTCGGAGGATCCGGGCTCGAAACGTCATACTCGCTTTCGAGGAAATTCCCTATAAACTTAATCCCATTGTGGAAAAGGCCCGTGTGAGTGGCTGGTCGCTTGCCGGTAATCCGGAGGTCCGCAAGGTCCTGGACGAACTGACGGTGGGGTTTGTTCTGATGCGTGAGCATGTCTTCGATGTCGGGGAAAAGGAGATCCTCGCCAAATTGTCGGAGATGGCAGGGGGAAACAAGAGTCTCTACAAGGTTCTTTACACCAGTTTTCAGCGGGGGAAGGAACTGAACGCCGCGCTCGACGCCTGGTTGAAGGCGGGGTTGAGCCGGGAGGCGTTTGTCGATCTTCTTCTGGAGGTGGAAGGACACCTGGCCCGTATGGAGCTCATCAAGGCAAGGATGGAGGCAGCCAAGAAAGGATCGGCGGAGGTCAAGACCCTCAGGGAAGTCGAGGTTACCGTAAGTAGGAAAGAGGGAAACGTCTTCCTTACCAGGCTGTTGAAGAAGTCCGCAGGGAAAAAGATCTTCATTGCCATGCTTGGCGCGGCGGGGGGTGCGTTTCTCTTAAAAGAGATGCACAACGCGTGGGCATCGGGGAAGAACCAATGGGACATGAGCGATGCCGCCTTTACGCTCATCGATTTTGTCCCCGGTGGGATGAGCTTCAAGCGGGCTCTTGTTGAAGGCATCGATGCCCAAACCACCTTTGGCTTTGTGAAAGAGGCCCTCTATTTTTCGCCCGCCTGGCCCCTGGTTCTGGTGGGGGACGTGGCCATGGTCAGCGTAGAGATCAGTTCGGCTCTGCGTGTCCAAAACAATCAGAACGGCCTTATCGACCTGTTGGTTTACGCGGGGGAATACTCCGATAACGGCCGTTTCGTCCGTCTGAAACTGCCCAAGGCGGCGGCGAACCGGCGACGCGTCGTGGAGAAGGGTGATTTGGCAGATTTTTTCTTCAAAACCAAAACCGTCGTCGTGCCTGTCTCTGGAATGAAAAAGACCTATCGTATCTCCGATCTTTCGAAAGTTTCCAGCGAGATTCTCGATCAGGTCTTTCTGGAAAACGATCCCGTCACGCAGCAGCTCCGAAAGGCGGCACAGCAGCAGTTGAGGGATATCAGCCACGCCGAGTCCTGGGCGCGTATTGGAAAAGGGGCCTGGTTTTCAGGGGTTTTCGAATACGCCAAGTGGATGACGGGATTCAGCACGATCTGCGAGAAGAGCCCCGAAAAGTGGTGCAAGGTCTTCAACCTGTTGAAGAGCAAGATCGAGAAGCGGCGCGAGTTCGTCCGGGATAAAATCATGATTTCCGTCCTCGTCCGGGGGGCTGAGAAGAAACATGCCGCCTGGGCGATGGGAAACAAGCCCCCTGTGGAGAAGCTCGCGGAAATCCAGAAGAAAATCGAGGACCTGCGGGGGAAACCCCTGGAAATCAATCTCGTAAAAGAGGTGGGGAAACGGGCGGACGCCGCAGCCGCAAAGGCGGCGAAAGATGACGAGACGCGTGAAAAACAGAAATTGGCCAGGGGAAAATATTGGCACTCGGCCCTGCTCGCCTATGATGAGATCTATCAGCATAGCGAAAAACTGGTCAAAAAGATCGCCCGAAAGTTGAATCTGCCAACAGAAACAATCCGAACAAGAATTCTTCGCTTCCCTTGGACGGGGGATTACAAGAAGGACGAGGAAGCCGCCCGGGCCTCCCTGACGGGATTTGCGTTAGGGGAAAGGGCGGCCTGGAATGACGTCCGAAGAATCAAAAAAAACCCACCCGATCCGGCTAACGAGGAGATAGATCGTCAAGCCCTAAACATCCTTGCCAAGGTTCAGTTCCTCTGGCGTATGGTGATGGACAGAACGGGACGACTATCAGAGAGCTCCACCACCTCTCCAAAGTTTAAGGAGGAGTATAAACAAGCACTTCTAAAGGTCGAAGCTCTTTACGGCAAGGCCGCAGATTTTCAGGCCCTGGTAAGTCGAGGCGCAAGGATCACCCATGGAAAACTTATTCTGGGGGAACAGACACCCTTTGCCCTCGAACTAAGCGACAAAATGCTGAAGAAGATGCAGGATAAGAATTTTCTGCGTGTTACCTGGCAGTCGCCCCATGGTGATTTCGGCTCCGGGGGAAAAGGCTTCAAAGTCAATTTCGCCACCCGGCACCTTCTCCCCGTGACAGTGAAGGCCGTTCTTCAAGACCGATTGGATCCGACACTGAAGGGGAACCTTACCGTGGTGGTTCCGGTAGTGATTCCCAAGGGGACTTTTCACCTGACGCTCAAACCCGCGAGGCCGAAGCCGGGGGATTTCATGAAGGCGGAGGTCGAGATGCCTGACCTGTATATCCATGCCTATAAGTTCCATTATACCTGGCAGGGAAAGGGGTGCCGGGTCGAGGGAAAGGATCGTTTTTCCGCGGTGGTGACCGCACCCAAGGTGGGGAAAGCCTCCATTGGTGTGACTGTTTCGGCGGAAGACAAAAAGGGCAAGTGGATCCGCCTTGGGTCCGACAAGGTCTCGTTCAGTGTTGTCCCATCAAAGAAAAAGAAAACGGAAAAGGATAAGAACAAACAGAAAGAGGAAAATAAACCGGGTAAGGACGAGACGAAAGAAACGTCGAAAGTCAAAAAGGCACCCTTGAAGGGAAAAGGCGGCCGGGAACAGGGCCAGATGGGAGGAGCAGAAGCCGGAGAAGCGGGTTCACTTCCGAAGATGTATCCGTGGCGGCAACACTATTTTGCGGGATCCGCTCCCAAAGGCTGGAAATTGGAAGATGCGACCAATTACGACTATGGAGGATTTGGCCTCATACGCTACGCTAAGGATGTAAGGGAGCCCGAAGACAGTCCCTGCAGAGGCGTGAGAATCACCGCCTCCGTGACCGCGTTATTTCCCAGTTATATCGAGAAGCCTCCCAGCCAAAGGGAGATTTTGAGGCATCTGAAAAAATTTCTCCAAGAAAAAGGTGATAAAATTATTCCTTATGCCAAGGGAGGATACAAAGGTTACCTCCTGGAGCGTCAGACGGACTTGGGCAATTTCGACGGGCAGGCGATTCTGGTCAAAGGATCTGACCGGCTTGATTTGCAATATCGCGTGCAAACGACGGTCTATCTACCAAAGAGAAAGGGATGCGATTTCGCGAAGTACACGCCATTTATTGTGTCAGAGTCGAAGGCCGCCCTCCGTGAGGTCCACGCAATCCTGTCGAAACTGCGAATCGTCAAGGAAGGAAGCAGTAGCTCCGCGCTTCCCCCGGTAAACACCGATGAGGTTAAGCCCGTCGTCAAGGAACTACGCCTGACCGCGTCTCCAGGCGCGCCCTGGTTCCTGGGAGATACGGTGACTATCCGCGTGAGAAGCGTCAAGGGAAAGGCTCCGTATTCCTACCGGTGGTCCGGAGCAATGGGAAAGGGAAAACAGGCTACCTTTGAATGCCGTGGGTTGGGAGAACACCCCGTCAGCCTCGAGGTGACCGACGCAAAAGGTCATCAATACCGGGGGAAGATGGTCATTATCGTTCAGGCACCGAAATTCGAGGTGACGGGACTGCCCGCGCGGCCTGTTTACGCCAGCACTGCCCGGCTAAAGGTTCACGTAAAAAAAGGGAGAAGGGGAAAATTCAAACCGATCTGGATGGCCAGCGAACCGGGGATTGCTTTCGATCCGCCGGAAGGAATGACCACAACCGTAACCTTTGGCCGGATGCAGGATATTGCTATCTGGGTCCAGGTGCCACAACCAGCCGGGGGGAAGACGCTCGAGTCCAAGCAGGTACACGCGACGGTGGTGGGACCGAAATTCACACTGACCTTGAACCCGAAGGATCCCTACGTGGGACAGGAGGTTCGGGCCAAGATCAAAAGTTCGGCGAAACTGCCTCCCGGCACGATTCGCTGGGTCTGGATGAGTCCTCCCCCCAACAACCGGGTGGAATATAACGACCCCGCTTCTGAGATCGGATTCGTTGTCAATGATGCCAAGCCTTACCCGCTCCAGGCGGAGGCGCGGGTGCCCCACTACGGCGACGTCATCGGAAAGATCGATGGCAAGGCTCAGGCAAAACAATATGATGTCAGGGTCGTTGTCCTGGGACCCTCAGGACCGAAACCGAGAATCTGGAAAGAGGGAAAGGGTCTGGTGGAGGTTGAAAGACAAATCGCGGTGCATCAGAATGTTCGTCTGACGGCCAAGATTACCCCCGTACCGAAGAATACCACACTCCGGTACGAATGGACGCTTAACGAGGACAGCCACTTCGCGAGCCTTTCGAGCGTGAGGGATGTTTTGGTTAACCGGAGTCGGACGGGAGAGTGTGTCGCCAAAGTGACGGTGAAGAACAAATACGGGGTCATTCTTGGGAGAGGAGAGGGTAGTTTTTCCGTTTCGATTTCCCAGGAGGAGATCAACAGCGGAAAGCAAAAAGCGGAGGATCGGAAACGGGCGAAGCAGCTCGTAAAGAAGGCTCGAGACCAGTGGTCGAAAGGACGCGTGGAAGAGGCGATCGCAACCCTGGAAAAGGCAATTCAGCTTGATCCCGAAAACACCCAGGCCAAAGAGACATTGGAGACCTGGAAGGAAAAGGCGAAGGACTTTGCCCTCGCGGAGAAATACAAGAAAGACGGTGCCCTGTTAGAGGCGGCGGAGGAACTCGCCGATGCCGTGGTGGCCTACAAGAAGAGCCTGGCCATCCGGCCCGATAAGGCGCTGGCGGCGCATGTCAAGGATTTGGAGAATAAAATCGCAGAACAGAAAAAGCCGACCGAGGTGGCCGACGCGGGAGCCGAGAAGGGAGGGGCAAAGGGGAGCAAGGGCGAAAAGCCTCTCGGAATGGATGACCTTTTCGGGGACGACAAGAAAGGAAAGGGTACCTCGAAAAAACCGTTGAGCGTAGATGACATCCTTGACGGCGGCAAGGGAAAAAAAGGCGGTAAAAGCGGAACGAAGGGATCCTCAGCTCGGGGAAAGAAGCCGCTGAACATCGACGATATTTTCGGCGGCGGTGGGAAACCGCCGGCCTCCCAGCCTTCGTCAAAACCCGGAAGGAAGGTCCTGGAACAGCACCGGGACCGGCTGATCCAGGAAGGCTACCGGGCAGAGAAGGCGGGCCGTCTCGAGGAGGCGATCCGGAAATATACGGAGGCGCAGAAAATCCACCGTGACGCGAAGGTGGATGCCCATAT
>JAOZMY010000077.1:0-3226 GCA_029934085.1 bacterium
CTTGACATACTGAATAGAAAGGGGAAAAATGGTCATGTCAATTGGGTCTATCCCCAAGCAAACTGAAAGCACTTCCCGATTTCGCTGTTATGTGCTGGCAGAAAGGAAATATGACGTTCTTACACCAAGCACATGAGAGGCAATCCGGCTATGCGTTCTCGAAATCGAACGGAAAGACGTCCTTCGGGTCGTAAGCCACGGGGGCGATCTCGATAACCTGGCTGTATTCGAGGGCGCGGAAGCGGTGGGCGAGACGCGGGAGAAGGGTGAGCTTGTCCCCAGGAGTGATGATCAGACTCCCTCTCCAGTCCGTGTCCAGGTCCACGAGCTGCACCTCGATCCGGCCGGTAATGACGTAAAATATCTCGGTCTTTTCCTCGTGATAGTGGCCTCCCCGGTAGACGGGAGGGTCCGTGACTTGGAACTCAAGGTAGACGAGATGAGTGAAGGGGCGGCCGTCCATAATCTGAACGAGGGTGCCCCGTTCGTCTTTTACCGTTCCTTCGTTGTCGGCGTCGAAAGGGCCGTTGATATTTTTCAGGGAAACCTTGGGAGAAATCTCCATTTCACAATCCCCCAAAGGCGTTGGGGATCCAGTCGATGCGGGGCGCTCCGTCGGTGAGGTCGATGCCGATCACATCGAAACGGGCGGCCACATCCCCCAGCCTCTTCTCGAGGAGATAGGTCTGGGCCATGCGAACGATCCGCCGCTGCTTGTCCGGTGTCACGGCCTCCAGGGGAGAGCCGAACCGTTTCTGAGAGCGGGTCTTCACTTCCACGAAGACGAGGGTGTCCCTATCCCGGGCAACGATGTCCAGCTCTCCCCACCGGGTCCGGTAGTTTACCGCGAGGATCGCGAGTCCTTTCCCCTTCAGAAAGTCACGGGCGAGGTTTTCGCCGGCGTCCCCAACCCGGGGTTTGATTTTGTCTTTTTTGAAAAATCTCACGGTTGAAGAACCCCACGGAAGGAACGGCGGTGGATGGGGGACGGCCCGAGCCGTTTCAGGGCCTCCCGGTGCTGCCGAGTTCCGTATCCCATGTTCCGGTCAAACCCGTAGCCGGGATACTGCTCGTGGTAGGCTCGCATGATGCGGTCCCGAGTCACCTTGGCGATGATGGAGGCGGCTGCAATGGAGAGGCACTTTTGATCCCCCTTGATAATGGGACTTTGGGGAACGGCAACGGGGACCTCGTCACGCCCGTCCACGAGACAGAAATCGGGCAGATGGGGGAGGGCCGCCACGGCTTTCTTCATGGCCAGCAGCGCCGCCCTCCGGATATTGAGGGTGTCAATCTCGTTGGGGCCCACGATGCCAACGCCGACACCCAGGGCCCGGGCATGGATTGCCGCGAAGAAACGCTCCCTCGCCGCCGAGGAGAGGCGTTTTGAATCATCAATGCCAGGGAAATCCTCATCCATGGGCAGGATCACCGCCGCGGCCACGACGGGACCAGCCAGGGGGCCCCGTCCCGCCTCGTCGATACCGGCGATGCGTTGAGCACCGTAGGCTTCCTGAATGGTTTTTTCGATTCTAAAGGAAGGTGAACTGGATGTGTCGACGGCCCCCCCTTTCCCGGCAAGCGAGTGAAAGAGCGGGAGAGAAAGAACCGCCGTCATGGATTACTTGTAGCCTCGCTCCTTGATTCGAGCCGCCTTGCCACGGAGCTTTCTCAGGTAGTAGAGCTTCGCCCGGCGGACGGCGCCCTGGCGGACGACCTTGATACCCGCGATCCGAGGGCTGTGGAGCGGGAAGATCCGCTCGACCCCGATCCCGTAGGAGATCTTTCGGACGGTAAAGGTGCTACGGTTGTTACCGCGGCGCATCCGGATGACGACCCCTTCGAAATCCTGGATTCTCTCTTTCTCACCCTCGATAATCCGAACGGAGACGCGCACGGTGTCCCCGGGACGGAACTCCGGGATGTCGGTTTTCATCTGTTCCTTTTCTATCATGTCAAGCGTATTCATGGGTTCCTCCTGAAGCCTTTCTCTCTATTTTTACCCGTCGCCGATGAGCCGGTCGCAGATAATCGACGCGGCGGACCGGACTGAAAGGTGATTGTATCCATAAGGACGTATCGGTGTCAAGACCCCCTCGCATCCCTCGATGACCGACTCGGTCAACCCCCACCCCGTTCCGAAGAGGAGGACAAATTCATCATTTGTGGACCGGATGGTTTCCGCCAAGGCGGGGACGGAGACGCTGTCGGGATAGCTCTTGGCCGAGGTGGCAAAACGCCGGACTGGACGTCCCGTTATCTGACGAATCCCTTTCGTTGCCTCCTCGATGGTATCGGCTACTTCCAAAACTTCAAGGGCTTCCTTGCGGTTGGGATTGTAGCTGGCGCCAAATCCCTCTGTCCAGTGACGCACCATACGGTCGAAGAGATCTTTTTGAGATTCGAGCGGCGTGACGATCCAGACCCCGCCCAGACGGTAGGTCCGGGCGATCCGGGCGAAATCGTGAATATCGATGGTGGTCAGGGCCGAGGCGATGACATCTCCCTCCTTGTTGTAGACGGGATAGTGCACGAGGGCCAAATGGATCCGCCGGCTGAAGGGATTAGCTCCCGTCATGGTTCTTACGCTCCATGCGACGGAGATAGCGCTCGTAGAGTTCCGGGTGTCGTTTTTTCGTCCGTTGAAGGGCCATTTCCCTGCGCCATTGCTCGATTTTTTTATGATGGCCGGAGAGGAGTACCTCTGGAACGGGAAGATTCCTGAAGACCGGCGGCCGGGTGTACTGGGGATACTCCAGCAGCCCCTGCGCGAAAGACTCCTCGTCCGTGGAAGCCTCATTCCCCAGGACACCTGGGAGGAGGCGAACCACCGCGTCAATGACGACAAAGGCAGGAAGCTCCCCACCCGTCAGGACGTAGTCGCCGATGGAGATCTCCTCGTCCACGAAGGCGCGGATCCGCTCGTCGATCCCTTCGTAACGCCCGCAGACGAGGATGAGGTGATCCTCCGCGCTCAAACTTCGGGCCTTGGCCTGGGTAAACCGTTCCCCCTGGGGCGAGAGGAGAATAACCCGTCCCGGCCGTTCCTCCTTTGCAAAATCGATGGCGCTCACGACCGGTTCCGGCTTCATGACCATCCCCGGTCCCCCGCCGTAAGGGGTATCGTCCGTCATTCTGTGCTTGCCGGTGGCGAAATCCCGGATGTTGACGGCACGGATCGTGACGAGCCCCTTTTCGGCCGCCCGTTTGAGGATGCTCCACCCCG
>JAOZMY010000077.1:3326-10486 GCA_029934085.1 bacterium
TCGATCCAATAGTACTCGTCTTTTTGGGTTCGGGCAAAATTTTCGCGGGGATAAAAGACAAGTCTTCCACGGAGGGACTGCGCCTCGTTTCGTGACGCAATCCCCTCCAGTGTCAACGCAATCGTTCCCTTTAGGGGGGTTTGGTGCGTTATCCTGTAGCGGCTAAAGGTGCCGCCCGGCTCCTGCAAGTAGAGCTCTGAATAGGGAAATGCTTTAAGGTGTGAAAAGTAGAGAAGCTTGACATTGCCGCGGATGCCGTGCGCCCCGACAATCTTCCCCACCGGAATAAATTCTTCTTTCGTTCCCTTTGGCATTTCCCTTAATCATCAAAGCTTACTCGATGATCTCCAAAACGGAGTGTTTGTTGATTTTGGTGGAGGCGGCACTCAAGATTGTCCTGATGGCCCTGGCTGTCCGCCCCTGCTTTCCGATGACCTTTCCAAGATCCTCTTTCGCAACCACAAGCTCAATGACCGATGTCTTTTCGCCCTCGATTTCCGAGACCCTGACCGCATCTGGATTGTCAACCAGCGCTTTTGCAATGTATTCGACTAACTCTTTCATCGCCATTTTACCTACCTCCACGTTCAAAAGGATTTATGCTATTCTGTTTCCGTCGTTTTTTGGCTCAATCCTTTTTTCTGCTTTTCGATGAGTTCCAAGACAGTCTTGGATGCCTTTGCCCCCTGGCCAAACCAGTAGTCGATCCGTTCCATGTCCAGGCGAACCAGCGCGGGTTCCTGCCGTGGATCGTAAATGCCAAGGCGCTCGATGGACCGGCCCTCCTTCGGGAAACGCGAGTCCGCCGCAACGATACGGTAGAAAGGTTTCTTTTTCGATCCAAAACGGGCCAGTCTGATACTTACAGCCATACGATTTCACCTCCTTTTCTTACATTGGGAAAGGGAAGTCTCCCCTCCCGAACGATTTTCTTTTTCCCATCTTGCTGAAACGTTTCATCATCTTTTTCGCTTGCACATAACGTTTTAGCAGATTATTCACGTCTTGAACAGTGGTCCCACTCCCCCTCGCGATCCGTTTTCGCCGGCTCCCGTTGATGATGGCGTGATTGAGCCGTTCCTTGCGGGTCATGGAGTTGATAATCGCCTCAACCTTGATCAGCTCTTTCTCATCAGGCTGGAGTGCGGGGTTTCCCTTCATCTTCTGCATGCCCGGGATCATGGAAAGAATGCTCTCTAAAGATCCCATCTTTCGTATCTGCTGAAGCTGATCCCGGAAATCTTCCAGAGTAAAGGCGTTCTTCTTCAGCTTTTTTTCGAACTTCTCAACCTGTTTCTGATCGAAGGTCTCCTGGGCCTTTTCCACCAGGGTGAGAATGTCTCCCATCCCCAGGATGCGCGACGCCATTCGGTCCGGATGAAAGGCTTCGAGATCCTCGATCTTCTCTCCCACACCCACATATTTGATGGGCCGTCCGATAACTGCCTTGATGGAAAGCGCGGCGCCGCCCCGGGCATCGCCATCCAGCTTGGTGAGGATGACCCCACCGAGGTCGAGACGTTCGTGAAAGGCCTCGGCCACCTTGACTGCCTCCTGTCCCGTCATGGCGTCCACCACCAACAGGATATCGGAGGGATGCACAGCTTCTTTAATCTTCTGAAGCTCCTCCATCAGGGGCTCGTCCACCTGGAGACGTCCCGCCGTGTCGATGAGAACCACGTCGCAGCCTGACCTCAAGGCTTCCTGCACGGCCTTCTTGCAAATATCTACGGGGTTGTCCGACTGTTCCGAGGGATAGCACGGAACGTTGATCTGTTTCGCCAGGGTTACAAGCTGATCGATGGCCGCTGGACGGTAGACATCGGCAGGCACGAGATAAGGGCGATGCTTGTTCCCTCTCTTAAGCATGTAAGCCAGCTTGGCGATGGTGGTGGTCTTCCCGGATCCCTGAAGCCCCACGAGGAGGACGGGAAAGGGTGGAGATCCTGACAGGGTAAGCTGCGTGTGGGTGGTGCCCAGAAGCTCCACCAGCTCGTCATGGACGATCTTAACGATGAGCTGTCCCGGCGTGATGCTGGTAAGAACTTCCTGGCCGATGGCCTTTTCTTGAACCGAGGCGATGAAGGACTTGACGACCTTGTAATTGACGTCTGCCTCGAGCAGGGATAGGCGGATCTGCCGCAAGGCGTCCTTGACATTCTCCTCAGTAATCCGCCCCTGCCCTTTAAGCTTTTTGAAAACGGCTTCCAGCCGTTCTGTCAGAGTTTCAAACATACTCCCTTTTCAATCTCCCTTTTTGAAACTTACATGTTATTCTAAAAATATTAATCTGTCAATAAAAGAAAAGACAGTAAAGTTCTGCAAGCGTCCTATTCTTGACAGAAGCTCCAAAAGCCGAGTATATAAATGTGTATAACCTTGAAGAAATAAAAAGGCGTAAAATGCATAGGTTTGAATCTTTCCTGGAACTGATGAAGAGGATTCTCCAGCATATGGATGAAATTCTTCATATCATGATCGCCTTCCTGCTGGCGGCGCTCGTTTTCTGCATGGCCTTTTACACCATCACCCACTTCAAGGCGTTCTCCCCCGAAGCGGCCCTGCCCATCATCGACGACATCATGCTGATGCTCATCATCTTAGAGCTCCTCTGGCCGGTCCTGAGGTTCCTGCGAAAGGAACGATTCTCTTTAAGCCCCTTCATCTACGTGGGGATCATCTCGGGTGTTCGGCGTATCTTGACCATCGAGGCGAAGGCCTCCATCGGGCACCACCAGAGCTATTATTCTCTCATCGAGATCGGCGTGAGCGTCGGCGTGGTGCTGGTTTTGGGAGTCGTCCTCCTCCTCTATGAAAGGGCGGGGGGATGCCGGATCGACGATGTGGATTGATACGAAAAAACGCCCTCTTGTTTTCCCGTTGACCGGGCGTCTCTGAGGTTCCATCAAAAAAACCCATGAAGGACAAGTTCATTCCCTACGAAGACGAAACACGGGTCGGTGGTGTTCGCGAAGGATTTGTCGCCGTAATCCGCACTCCCTACCGCTCCCTCTTTGACGAAGAACTGAATCACCCCTCCCCTTACGAGGCCTTCACGCAGAGAGAAGGAATTTCCTTAAAAATGGAGAGGCGGACTGAGATCCGGGTGTTCAACACGGGGAACAGGGAAATGTTTTTTAAACACTACCTCTACTTCGGCGTCTCGCAAGCGAAAACCCTGTTGAGCCGGATGCCCAAGGCCCAGCGGGAATATCTCACCCTGGGATATCTCAGGAGCCTGGGAATTCCCGCCGTGGAGGCGATAGGGTGGGGAAGTCACTGGGGCCACCTCGGCAGCGTTCAACGATGCTTCATCCTGACGGCCAAGGAAGAAGATACCCTCGATTTTCGGGCCTGGTTGAGGAAGACGGAGTCGAAGGCTGGGTTTCGCGATCGGACTATCGTCATCCTCAAGAAAGTGGGAGAGTATTTCAAGCGAATGCACGAACAGGGTTTTTTTCTCCTGCGTCCCAACACGCGGAACGTCCTGATTCGCCATCCCGATGATACAAACCCGGAAATTCTTTTTCTTGATCAGCCCTACGCCCGGTTTCTTGCAGGACTCGGTGCGCGGTGGGGACAGTTACAAGACCTGTCGACTTTCCTCGGGGGAACACTCCGCCACCTTGACGAAGGAATCCTCGATGACTTTTTCGAGGTCTATCTCCCAGACCCCCTCGGCGGTTCCCCGGTGAGTCTCCGCCGCCGCCTGGACTTCGCCCTCCAGGCGCGGGAGAGTGAAGGACGAGTAGGAAAACTGGCGCTTCAATTCCGGGCGCTTATGCCCGCCTTTCTGGACAAATCCTGAAAGAAAGGTTACACAGAGACGCATGGATAAAGAGATACTCAGCCACTACAACAGTCCCCAGGGGGCACAAAGCTACACACGGAAATTCGAGAAACACCTGTCGGAACGAATCAACAACCGGCATGAACAACGGCTGCTCCAGCGGCTCATCGGGAGGATCTCCTCGGAGACACCGTTCGAAACGGCGCTGGATCTGCCATGCGGATACGGGCGGCTCATGCCGCTGCTTCGGCGTCACGCCCGTCACGTTGTCGAGGGAGACTGGAGCCTGCCCCTCCTGAAAATCGCACGGGGAAATCAGCGGGCCGACACCACGGTCCGGGAGGCGGATGGATACGTCCGGGCCACGGCCCTGGCCATGCCATTTGCCAACCAGGCGTTCGACCTCGTACTGTCCGTGAGGCTCTGTCACCATATCCGGGAACACGCCGAGCGCCTCACCTATGTGCGAGAGCTCCTTCGAATCAGCAGGCGATGGGTGGTCTTCACCTACTTTGATTACCATTCCCTGAAGAACCAGCTGCGGGAGGTACGGAGAAAACTCTTCGGGAAACGCCCCAAATGGACGCTCAGGGCTTCGGAGATCGAGAAGATCGCGGATGAAATGGGCTTCGAGGTAGTCTATTCCATCCCCTTGTCCCGGCTCTTTTCGGGCCACCGTTACGTGGCCCTAAGGAGAAAACCGTAACAGAACAACCCGCATTTCGTGAAATCGAAAAAATAGAAAAAACTTTTTTGACAGAAGCAGAAGAGGTTTGACTTTCCGGACGGATTCGTCTAAAATCTATTAAACGTTAGTTAAAAAAATCTAAAGGAGGCTGGTTATGGAAATCAAGACAATTGGAGTGGTTGGCGCAGGTGCCATGGGAAGCGGCATCGCACAGGTTGCGGCGACAGCAGGGTATAACGTCATCATGCGGGACATCGAGGACCGGTTCGTCGAAAAGGGAATGACTGGTATCGAGAAGTTCCTCACAAAGAGCGTTCAAAAAGGGAAGGTCACGGAAGATCAGAAGAAGGAGATCCTCGGTCGGATCAAGGGAACCACAAACCTGGAAGACCTGAAAGACGTGGATTATGTCATCGAAGCGGTTATCGAAAACCTGGATTTGAAGAAAGAGGTCTTCAAGGCTCTGGACGGGATGTGCCGTCCGGAGGTGGTTTTGACCAGCAATACCTCTTCCATGTCCATCACCGAGATCGCCGAGGCCACCAATCGGCCGGACAAGGTAGCAGGGATGCACTTCTTCAATCCCGCACCCATCATGAAATTGGTGGAGATCATCCACGGCTACAAGACCAGTGACGAAACCATCAAGGTGGTTTTCGAGGTAACGGAGAAGATGGGCAAGGTTCCCGTGGAGGTCAAGAAGGACAGCCCAGGCTTCATCGTGAACCGGATCATGATCCCGCACATGTTAGAGGCCATCAAGATCGTGGAAGAAGGGATCGCCACGCCGGAAGATGTGGACAAGGCGGTCAAGCTGGGCCTGAACTATCCCATGGGGCCGTTCGAACTGATGGATCTCACCGGGATCGACATCGCCTACCACGTAACGGAATATTTCTTCAAAGAGCTGAACAAGGAACTGAAGTGGGTCTCTCCGAACCTGTTGAAGACCATGATCCGCGCGGGACGCCTCGGCAAGAAAACGGGCGGCGGCTGGTACGAAGAAAAATAGGAAAAGCTTTTTCTGCCTTTTAGCGGGGAGCCATCACGGCTCCCCGTTTATCCATATCACTGAGGACACATCGTCATGGAAGTGTTATTCGACACGCACGCCCACCTGGGGCTGGAATCCTTCTTCGACAAGGACCTGGAAAGGGTCATCCGCCGAGCGGACGAGGTGGGGGTGAAATACATCGCCACCGTGGGCATCGACGTAGAGGAGAGTGAGAAAGCGATTAAAATCGCCGCCGACCATGAACGAATCTTCGCCATCGTTGGGGTGCATCCCCACGAAGCCAAACGGGTCACAGACGACGTCCTTGAAAAGATGGCGCGGCTCGCCCGGCACGAGAAGGTAGTGGCCTACGGGGAAATCGGGCTCGATTTTTACCGGAATCACTCCCCCCGGCACACGCAGATGGCCGTCTTCCGGAAACAGATCCGGCTGGCGAGAGAGCTGGGGCTCCCCATCGTGATCCACGATCGGGACGCCCACGAAGAAACAGTCCGGATCCTGAGAGAAGAGAAGGCCGAGGAGGTAGGCGGGATCATCCACTGCTTCAGCGGGGATGCGCGGATGGCCTGGGACTGTATCGCCATGGGGTTTCTCATCTCTATCCCGGGAACGGTAACCTTCAAGAAGGCGAAACAGGTCCACGACGTGGTCCGAGAGGTTCCCCTCGATTACCTCCTCGTGGAAACCGATTGCCCTTACCTGACCCCGGTGCCCCACCGGGGGAAGCGGAATGAACCGGCTTATGTCTGTTACACCGCCGAGGCGGTGGCCGCCGTGAAGGACCTGGCTTTCGAGAAGGTGGCAGTGGCGACCACCCGAAACGCCATGAGGATCTTTGGTCTGAACCGGACCTAAACCCGAAGGAGAGAGTAATGTCCTACGCCTTTATCGTCGTCGACATGCTGAAGGGATCGTTTACGAATCCCGAAGCCCCGCTCACAAAAGAGGCTCAGAAAATCATCCCCGTGATCAAGACCCTCACGGACCGGGCTCGCACGAAAGGATTCCCCGTGATCTACGCCTGCGACAGCTTCCTGCGGGGAGACTTCATCTTTAAGGGACGGATGCGGGAGCACGCCATCCGGGGCACGGAGGAGGTTCAGGTCATCGACGAACTGAAACCCCAACCGGGGGACACCATTCTGGAAAAGCGGCGTTTCAGCGCATTTTTCAAGACCGATCTGGATCAGACCCTTCGGCTTTGGGGGATCGAAACCGTCGTCGTCATGGGCGTAACCACCCATGTCTGTGTGCTGACCACGGCCCTGGACGCCATCGCCCACGACTTCGCCTGCACCATCGTGGAAGACGGCTGCTGCTGTCACAAACCCGACTACCACGAGGGGGTTCTCCAGGCCTACCGCAACTCCGCCCTCTACCCCCTGCTTCGGGTCCTGCCATCTTCGGAGATCATTCGGGAATGTCTCGATGGTTGAAAAGATCAAGTCTACCCTCGCCGCCTATCCCAAGATCTCCCTCCCACTGAATGGGCTGACCCCTGCAGCCGTCACGGTTCCCATTTTTCTCAAAGACGGGCAGTGGACGGTACTCCTCACCAAACGGACCCGGAACGTGCGGCACCACAAAGGGGAGATTTCTTTCCCCGGGGGCGCCATGGATGAGGAAGACGCCTCGCTCCTGGAGACGGCCCTGCGGGAAACGGAGGA
>JAOZMY010000020.1:0-4970 GCA_029934085.1 bacterium
AAGGAGTCATGGGCCTTTTCGATGGCTTTTCTCCCGTTTCCGACGCCGGAAGCACTGCAGAGATGGCCAAGTGGCTGGGGCTGCCGGTTCTCCTTGTTGTGGACGCCGCCAGCATGGCACGGAGCGCCGCGGCTGTGGTCAAAGGGTTTGAAACGTTCGACAATGAAGTAAAATTAGCGGGAGTTGTTTTCAACCGGGTAGGGTCTCAGGGCCATCTCTCCATTCTGAAAGATGCGATAGTCCGTTATTGTGACATCCCTTGCCTGGGCGGGCTGATTCGGGATGATCGCCTCGTCATGCCCGAACGTCACCTGGGGCTTGTGACCTCAGACGAGGCGGCCCTTTCCGGTGATCGGCTGGATTATCTGGTTGAAACCGTAGAGGAAAGTCTGGATTTGGATGAACTGCTTAAGGTTAGTAGAATTACGCTGCCAGATTCTCCGGAAGAAAAATTTGCCGGTGCCGAAAAAAAGGTGAAAATCGCCGTCGCGCGGGATGCCGCGTTTTGCTTCTACTATCTGGATAACTTGGAGTTGCTGGAAGAGGCCGGCGCGGAGCTTGTTTTTTTCAGCCCTTTGGGGGATGAGAAGGTCCCTGAGGGGTGTCATGGAATTTACATCGGTGGTGGCTATCCGGAGGTTTTCGCGGAGATCCTTGCGGGAAATATATCCATGCGGAAATCGATCAATCGTGCGGGGGAAAGAGGCTGCCCCATCTATGCTGAGTGTGGAGGGCTGATGTATCTCAGTCAGGGAATCGTTACGCATTCAGGGCAGCGATACCTTATGGTGGATCTACTGCCCTTTTCAACCCGAATGCTGGAACGCTTTAGGGCCCTGGGGTATCGGGAGGTTCGCTTGCGGGGGGATGGGCCTTTAGGACCTTTGGGGACGGTCGTTCGAGGTCACGAATTTCACTATTCGGAAATAGAGGGTACGCAGACAGTGTCTTGTGAGAAACTTTATGAGGTTGCCGGGAGAAAAAATCTTGCGCCGCGCGTGGAGGGATATCGCGTTCATAATTCCCTTGCCAGCTACATCCATCTCCATTTCGGAAGTAATCCGGAGATAGCCAAAAACTGGGTCGATTTCTGTCTCAAGCAAAATTGCCTGACAGCTTAAACTTGTATTGCCTTTTATCTTTTGTTCCCCGCCTCTATTTCATAATATTTGGCAGGAACATGATGATCTGAGGAAAGGCGACCATGAATCCCGTTCCGATGATGAGGGCGAAGAGGAAGGGAAAGATTCCCTTAAAAATCTTTTCCAAGGGGATTCCAACGGCAATCCCGTTGACCACGTAGACGTTGATCCCAACCGGTGGTGTAATGACGCCCATCTGTGTAACAAGCACGATGATGACACCGAACCAGATGGGGTCGTATCCCAACTGAATTACGACGGGATAGAAGATGGGGATGGTCAACATAATAAGGGCCAGAGCGTCGATGAAACATCCCCCGATTAGGTAGACAAAGATAATCATGGCCATCACAGCCCAACGAGGGAGGTCTAATCCCCCAACCCAGGTGGCGATACCGAAGGGGATTCGTGTTACGGCGAGGAAATGACCGAAAATGACGGCACCGGCGATGAGGAGAAGCACCATACAAGATGTTCGAAGTGTCTCGTAGAGCGATTTTACGAAACCTTTCCATGTGAGCTGACGTCTCACCATGGCGACAAGAAGGACACCAAACGAGCCGACCGCCCCTGCCTCCGTGGGCGTGAAGAATCCCGCGAATAGGCCTCCCATGACAAGAACGAACACTGCCAGAGTTTCCCAAAGGTTTTTCAGGGACAAGAACATTTCCTTGACAGTGAACTTGTCTCCTTGAGGTCCCTGTTCAGGTTTTAAGCGGCAATAGACATAAACGGCCAAGATAAACCACACGGTGATAAACAAAGCAGGAATGATTCCGGCAATGAAGAGCTTCCCGATGGATTGCTGGGTTAGGATGCCGTAAACGATAAGGACAATGCTGGGGGGCATCAGCATGCCGAGGCCTCCTCCTGATGCCACGGAGCCGGCGGCCAATTCGTCTCCGTACCCGTATCGTTTCATCTCGGGAAGGCCCACCGTGGCCATTGTAGCGGCCGTTGCGGGACTCGACCCGCAGACGGCTCCAAAAGCCGTGCAGGCGCACACGGTTGCCATGGCCAGCCCACCTCGAATCCGCCCGAGGAATTTGTAGGCGACGTCATAGAGGCGTCGGCTGATCCCCGCGTTGAAGGCGATTTGGCCCATGAGAATGAAGAGAGGGATGATGGTCAACCCGTAGGACGAATAGACGTCATAGATGTCTCGGGAGAGAAGCTTCAGGCCAGCGTTGAAACTGGTGAGATGGCTGAACCCCAGAAACCCCACAATGGCCATGACGTAGGCCACGGGCATTCTGGAGAAGAAAATCGCAATCATCAAAGCGATGCCAATGATACCAATCCATGTAGGATTCATGCGTTCACCACCTTATGAAGATGTTGAAGGATTTCCACGACAATGACGGCGCAGAAGACAAAGAAGCAAAACGACAGGAAATAGACCACGTAGTAACTGGGGAGTTCCAGGGTCATGGAGACCTGCCCGCTTCTTTTGAGTGTGCCGGCGTAAAGCCAGGTCTGCCATCCCATCAAAGAAAACAGGACAAAAGCCAGAAAATTGGTGATACTGTCGATAATGGCTTGGGCCTTTGGTGAGAGTTCTTTGACCAGCATGTCCACACCCACGTGGGCGTGCATGGCGTGGGTGTAAGGCATGGCGGCAGCCATGGCCAAAGCGGCCATGAATCCCACGATCTCTTCAGCCCCAAGGATCGGATGACCGAACAGCCTTCCGATGACGTCAACACAGGTCAAAAACATCATTCCAGCAATACAGATCGCGCCGAACACCTTGAAGATGCTTACGAATTTATCCACAAATCTTTCAAATCCATTCATGGCGTATCCCGTGTGTGTTGGATAGTGGTAAAGGGGGATAAGGTTGTTTTCTTATCCCCCCAGTTAAAGCGTTAACTATTTTAGTATGGAAAAGATGTAGTCAACAATTTCCTTGCCGTTGATTCCCTTCTTTTTCATCTTGGCGATATAGGCGGCGATGACCGGCTTGGAGGCGTCTTTCCACCTCGTTGCCTCGGCGGGATCCAGTTTGAAGAGTTTTCCACCCTTGCTCAAGAGGAATTTTTTGCCTTCTTCATCACTGCTAACCCAGGCATCCGTGTGTTTTTTTATCCATTCCTTATTGATTTCTTCAATCGTTTTCTGCACGTCTGCAGGTAGGCTGGCCCACTTCTTTTTGTTCATGACGACAAAAAACGAGGAAGTAAAGGCGCAGGAGTAGGCGAGCGTTCCGTATTTAACCTGTTCGGCCATTTTCCATCCCTTGTTGACCTCCATGGGATAGAAGGCACCTTCCACCACGCCTTTCTGGAGAGCCTGATAGAGTTCCGGCATGGGCATGGCTACAGGCGTGGCGCCGAGGGATTTAATCATGTTGGCGATGGTTCCGTGCCCCCGGATTTTCATGCCCTTGATGTCTTCCAATTTCTTGACGGGTTTCGACTTAGTGAAAAGAAGACCAGGCCCGCAGGCAGTAAAATACATGACCTTTGTGTCATCAAACTCTTTTGGTTTGAATTTGTTATAGACAGCATTGACGACTTTGTTAGTCATTGCACCGCTGGTGTATCCCACGGGAAGGTCCACGGCCTCCATGACGGGAAAGCGACCGCGGGTGTAGCCAAGCACTGACATGCCAAGGTCGGAGAGCCCGCTGACAACACCGTCATAGCAGTTTTTTGCTTTCGTGAGGGTTTGTCCTGGATAGTAGGTGATTGTTACCTTTCCGTTTGTGCGTTTTTCTACTTCTTTGCACCAGGCCGCGGCCAGTTTACTCTGGATGTGGCTGGGTGGGAAGAAATTGCTGTAAGTCAGCTGGATGGTCGCGGCAGAGGATGGAGTGGGGGATCCAATGCTCAAAGCGAAAACGAACAAAAGTAGGACCGGGAGGGCCCGAAGAAGCATCTTTCTGATAAGCATGTGCTAACTCCTTCTTGACATACGGAAAGGGCATCCTCTCCTTGTGAAAGGTTAGATACCCCTTCCAGTTAGCGATTTACTTTAACAGAGATTCAATGTAATCAACGATTTCCTTGCCATTGACCCCTTTCTTCTTCATCTTGGCGATGTAGTTGTCGATCACGGGCTTGGAGGCCTTTTTCCAGCGCGCCAGTTCATCCTTGCTCAGCGTAATGATCTCGCCTCCTTTCTTCAGGAAGTATTTTTTCCCTTCCGCGTCGCTGCTGTCCCACGCCTCGCCGTGTTTGACGATCCATTCCTTGTTGATCTCTTCAATGGTTTTCTTGACGTCGTCGGGAAGCGCATCCCATTTTTTCTTATTCATGACCACAAAGAAGCTCGTTGTGTAGGCGCAGGAGAGAGACATGGTGCAGAATTTAACCTGATCCGCCATTTTCCAGCCCTTGTTGACCTCCATGGGATAGAAGGCGCCTTCCACCACACCTTTCTGAAGGGCCTGGTAGAGCTCGGGCATGGGCATGGCCACGGGCGTGCCACCCAAGGCTTTGATGAGGGCCGCGGTTGTTCCATGGCCGCGTATCTTGAGACCCTTCAAGTCTTCGAGTTTCCGGACCGGTTTTTTCTTTGTAAAGAGAATCCCGGGACCATGGGCCGTGAAATACATCACCTGGGTGTCATTGAAGCCCGGATCCTTGAACTTGTTATAAACAGCGTTGCAAATCTTTGTCGCTACTGTCCCGTTTGTGTAACCCAGAGGAAGGTCTACGGCTTCCATAATGGGAAAGCGACCGCGGGTGTAGCCAAGCACTGACATGCCAAGGTCGGAGAGCCCGTTGACGACACCGTCGTAGCAGTTTTTCCCCTTGGTCAAGGTTTGGCCCGGGTAGTAAACCACTTTGACTTTTCCGTTCGTCCGTTTTTCGACTTCCTTGC
>JAOZMY010000020.1:5070-30134 GCA_029934085.1 bacterium
CCCGGGTAGTAAACCACTTTGACTTTTCCGTTCGTCCGTTTTTCGACTTCCTTGCACCAGGCTGCGGCCAGTTTACTTTGGATATGGCTGGGCGGGAAGAAATTGCTGTATGTGAGTTGAATTGCCGCGGCATTTGAAGTTACGGGTGTTCCGACGATGAGTGTAAATGCCAGAACGACGGCCGTCAATCCGATGAATATTGTTAAACCTCTTTTCATCTTAGACCTCCTTGTATGATATTGGAGTTGATTTATGTTCCTTTTGCAGCTATCACCCCCTCTTTTTTTGTTTTTTCCGTTAAGGAATTACCTACTACATCATAGCGAGAGGTATTAGCTCTGTCAAGATATTTAAAACAGTGTTCATAAGGATTTCCCGTGACCTTGAACTCCCTCCTGCTTGACCTTGCCCATCCCCTATGATAGGTCATTTGCTATGAAAACATTGGGTAATTCCGGTGGTAGCGTTGGGAAAATTTCTGTGATTATTCCCGTTTTCAACGAAGAGGAAAATCTCCGAGGACTCCACGAAGAACTCACTTCGGTTTTGAATGGCCTGGACATAGAAAGTGAGGTTATCTATGTGGATGATGGAAGCTCGGATAACAGCTTCGAAGTTTTGAGAGAGATTCACGAAGAGGATTCCCGCGTTAAGGTAATCCGGTTCAGAAAAAATTACGGGCAAACCGCCGCCATGGCCGCGGGATTCGATCATGCGACCGGGGACGTGGTAATCACCATGGACGCGGACCGCCAGAACGACCCGGCGGACATTCCCAAGCTCCTCCAAGGAATCAACGACGGATATGACGTAGTCAGCGGATGGCGGAAGGGTCGAAAAGACCCGTTTTTGAACCGGCGGCTTCCATCCATGATTGCCAATGGCTTGATTTCTATGATCACGGGAGTTCATCTCCACGATTACGGATGCACCCTTAAGGCCTATCGTCGAGAAATCGTGACGAACATCCATCTCTATGGGGAAATGCACCGTTTTATCCCTGCCATCGCCAGCTGGCTTGGTGTAGCCATCTCGGAAGTTCCTGTGAATCACCGTCCCCGAACGGCTGGCAAATCGAAGTACGGGATTTCTCGGACAGTTCGCGTTATCCTCGATCTCATCACAGTGAAATTCCTCCTTAGCTTCTCCACGCGGCCTATTCAGTTTTTTGGCTTGCTTGGGGTAGTCTCCGGAGCGGTTGGATTCGTAATCGGACTTTATCTCACGATCTTGAAGTATTTTTATCATGAAAGCATTGGGGGCCGGCCGCTCTTGATGCTTGCCGTCCTGCTGATATTCATCGGTGTGCAGTTCGTGAGCATGGGATTGTTGGGAGAATTGATGGCAAGGACCTACCACGAGACTCAGGGGAAGAGTATCTACTGGATTCGGGAGATTTGTGAACGAGAACCGGAAAAATCAGAGACAAAGAACACGTAAAAGGAGAAACGATGGAATACAGAATTGAGGGAGATAACCTCCAGATCCTTCGCGTTAACCTGGGAGAAGGGGAAGAGGTCTATGCCGAAGCGGGAAAGATGGTCTATAAGACCTTCAATATCAACATGGAAACCAAGATGCTGGGAGAAGGCCTGGGTGGCAAGCTTCTCGGCGCGTTGAAACGGAAGGTAGCGGGTGAGTCCCTTTTCACGACCCACTTCACCTCGACGAAAGGGATCGGGGAGGTTGGATTTGCCGGGGAATTCCCTGGGAGGATCGAGGCCATCGAGGTATCTGAGAACAAAAAATTTCTCGCCCAACGGGATGCCTTTATTTGCGCTGAAATAAGTGTCGATTTTTCTATCGCCTTCCAGAAAAAGATCGGGGCTGGACTCTTCGGCGGCGAGGGGTTTATCCTGGAAAAATTCGGTGGGAACGGCCTGGTCTTCATCCACGCCGGCGGGGATTTTGTCACCTTTGATTTGAAGGAGGGAGAAGGTCTCCAGGTGGACACGGGGAGTATCGTGGGTTTCGAGGACACGGTAGATTACGACGTTCAGTTTGTGGGCGGGATCAAGACTGCCCTTTTCGGTGGGGAAGGTCTCTTTCTTACAACCTTGAAGGGGCCTGGCAAGGTCATCCTTCAGACCCTGACTCTCTCCAAACTGAGAAGGGAGTTGGGAACCATGTCCGGCAGGAGCGGTGGAGAACATTCCGCCGGCGGTGGAATTGGAAGCCTGGTGGGGAGTTTCTTCGGCAGCGAAGATTGATTGTTGGCGATTACTGCCATGTCGTTTCCATGAAGCCTTACGAACACCTTTACATCTATGAGATCGAAGGGGAGGTCAAGGACGAGAGCCTGGTCTCCCCTGATTATATTGGGTGTTGGAACGAAGGGGGAAGTTCTTTCCTTTTCTTCCGTTCGGACCAACGGTCCTTGGTGGAGCGATTCGTCTTGGAGAACGGGTCGATTAGACTCGTGGATGCCTACGACATGGATTACGAACAGTGGCAGGGGGGGGAATTGGCCCCTTTCCGGGTGGGGTCGCTGTGGTTTCATCCTCCTTTTGAAACCTCCACGCCTCCGGAGAATTGTCGGGATGTCCCTTTTGACCCCGGGGTGGTGTTTGGAACAGGCCTCCATCCCACCACGCTCGATTGCCTTCATCTCCTGGTCGATTTTTTCGGGAGAAACAGGCCGAAACGAGTGCTCGACTTGGGGACGGGGACGGGGATTCTTGCCGTGGCCGCCGCCCTGCTGGGGACGGAAGAGGTCTTGGCGGTGGATATCAACCGGCTATCCGTCAACACGGCCCGAAGAAACGTGGAGCTCAATGGCCTCGAGGGCAAGGTTGAAATTGTGGAAGGGGATGCCCGAAAGGCGATCGAGGAGGAGGCGGATCTTGCCCTTATGAACATCCATTTTGATGTCCTGGATGCCATCACGGACACAGAGGCTTTTTATCGTAAGAAATGGGTCATTCTGTCCGGCGTCCTTCGTAGTGACTACTATACCCTATTGAAAAAACTCCAGAAGCGCCGGCGGCTGGTGAAAGAACGTCGAACCGGGCACTGGTTTTCCGCGTGGTTCGAGGCGTGAGTCCTTCGGAGCTTTTGACCCCTATAACGATCGGTTCCTGTCGTATCCCCAACCGTCTGCTCGCGGCGCCCATGGCGGGGATCAGCGATCTTCCTTTTCGCACGATTCTAAAGTCCTACGGAGCCGGCATAACCTTCAGCGAGATGATCAGCACCGAGGCCTTCGTGCGCGGCCATGAGAAGACCCGGGGAATCCTTCAGCGGTCGGAGGGAGAGATCCCTTTCGGAATTCAGATCTTCGGGGGGAATCCGGTGGCCATGGCTGAAACGGCGCGCCGCCTCGAGGCGGAGGGACTGTGTGACCTCATCGACGTCAATCTGGGCTGTCCCGTTAAAAAGGTGATGCGGAGTGGGGCAGGTGCGGCCCTGATGTTGGATCGCGAACGTCTTTTCAGGGTCGTCGAGGGGGTCGTCCAAGCTGTTTCCCTGCCCGTCACCGCGAAGTTGCGGGCCTGTCGAACCTCTGACGACATGATGGGATTGGATCTGATCCCCGATCTTTTTTCTCTGGGGGTCAAAGCAGTGACCGTCCATGCGCGCTGCGTGTCGTGGAGCTTTTCCCGCCCCCCGGAATGGAGATGGATCGAGGAAGCCACTAGTCTGGGACGCCCACTTATTGGAAATGGAGGAATCTTTACGCCGGAGGACGCAGTGAAGATGGTGATCAAAACCAGATGCGACGGGATCATGATTGCCCGGGGCTACTTGGGAAACCCATGGATCTTTAGAGACATCCAACGTTTCATCGAGACGGGTGCGTGGGAACCAGTTCCCCTCGAGGAAAGGTTCGATACCATGAAGGCCCATCTCCGATTGAGTCTCCAGGTCTTTGGGGAGAGGCAAGGGATCTTTCGGATGCGGAAGCACATCGCTTGGTATGTCAAGGGATTGCCGCTTAATTCCGAATTTCGCCGCCGAATCAATGAACTGCATGATTCATCCGAGCTCTTTCGTGAGATGGATAGATATTTTGAGAGATTGAAGAAGAAAAGCCTGAAGTCTGAAATGGAGTAGCCCGAAGGTCTACCCCATGAAATTGGTGAAGCCACAGTGAGGCGCGTTTCACCAGGATTGATCCAAACAGACCATCGCACGCCTACTTTTCACGACAATCCGTATCCATGGCTGTATGGCATCCCAATTCCCCAGAAAATAAGTAGTTTCCCTCGAATTTTATCGCTTGACAACGGTTGAATCATACTTATCTTATACCCGAGCAAAAATAGCGTGAGGGGACAAGTGGAACAGCTCTCTAAAAGGGAACAGGAAATATTACGGCTCGTGGTAAACGAGTATATCCAGACGGCCGAGGCCGTTGGATCACGGACCCTGTCCAAAAAGACGGGGATCGGCCTGAGTCCGGCCACGATTCGTAATATCATGCATGACCTCGAAGAACTGGGGTATCTCCGTCAGCCTCACGTTTCAGCCGGTCGTATCCCCACTGAACGTGGGTTTCGTTACTACGTGGATAGCATCATCAACGTGCGGGATATCTCTCCCGAAGAGCGCCTGATGATTGAAAGGCACCTGAAAGAGGGGAAACACGAGGTTCCAAGACTTCTTCAGGAGGTTTCCAAAACCCTATCGGCGCTTTCTCACTACGCGGGGTTGATTATGGCCCCGAAGCTGGAAACGATTCGCCTGAAGCATATCGACTTCGTCAAGCTCCGGGAAGATCAGATTTTGGTTGTCCTGATCTCCTACACAGGCATCGTCCAGAATTGGCTGATCGAGGACGAATTCAATTTGGATAACAGCGAGCTGACGCGCATGTCCAATTATTTGAATACGATTATAGAGGGACATACGTTGTATGAGATCAGGGAAAGAATCCTCGAGCAGATGAGGGAAGAGAAGGCTCGATACAATGAGATGATGAAACGTGCCCTGACCTTGGGGAAGGCGGTTATCGAGACCACTTTTGAAAAAGCGGTGGATCGGGATGTCATCATCGAAGGAAAGACCAACATCTTCAACGAGCCGGAGTTTGAGGATATCGAGAAGATGAAGGCGATTTTCAAGGCCTTCGAAGAGAAAAGTAAACTGGTCAAACTCCTTGACAAGAGCCTGACGGCGCGGGGGGTTCAGATCTATATCGGGAGCGAGAGTCAACTGGAGGATTTCCAGGACTTGAGCCTGATCACGGCGACCTATACCAACGGGTCGTCTGTTCTCGGAACCCTCGGGGTTTTGGGGCCAACACGGATGAACTATTCCAAGGTGATCCCTGTGGTGGATTATACGGCAGAGCTGGTCAGCGAGATTTTGAGAAGGATGTAAAAAGGAGAGAGATCGAATGAACAAAAGTGTGAGAGAAAAGAACAGTGAGAAAACCATCAAGGTGGAATTCTCTAACACTGAAGAGAATAAGCCGGAGGAATTGAAGAAAAGCGAAGATGCCGTGAAGAAAGAGAAAAGGGCATCTGGGAAAAAGGAAAAGAAGGACTGGGAAAAGGAGTATAAGGAACTGTACGATAAATACGTTCGGCTTCATGCTGAATTTGAGAATTTCAAACGGAGGATTACGAAGGACAAGCAAGAGGCGATCAAGTATGCCAATCAGGAGCTTATCCGCCAAATCCTGCCCTTCGTGGATAATCTTGAACGGTCCCTTCAGCATGCCGATGAGTCGAAAAACATCGATGCCCTGAAGGAAGGGATTGAAATGACGATTAAGGATTTTCTCAAGACCCTCGAGAAATTGGGGTTAGAGACGATTCAATCTGAAGGAGAACCGTTCGATCCGAATGTTCATGAGGCGATCATGCAGGAAGAACGGGACGATATGGAACCCAACACCGTAGTGCAGGAACTTCAGAGGGGATACAAACTCCATGGACGAGTGATTCGACCTGCGACGGTAACAGTATCTAAAAAGAAGGATTCATAACGAATTAAAACCGAAAAGGAGGAAGAAATGGGAAAAGTTATCGGAATCGATTTAGGAACCACAAACTCATGTGTGGCTATCTTGGAAGGAGGGGAGCCGAAGGTCCTGACCAATGCGGAAGGAGCCCGGACGACACCTTCCGTTGTCGCTTTTACGGAAAAAGGGGAACGCCTGGTAGGACAGGTGGCGAAACGCCAGGCCATTACGAACCCTGAAAATACGATTTTCGCCATCAAACGGCTGATCGGCCGGAAATACGAAGATCCGGAGGTCCAGAAGGATATCAAGATCCTTCCCTATAAGATTGTTAGGGCACCCAATGGGGATGCCTGGGTCAGTGTGAGAGGGAAAGACTACAGCCCTCAGGAAATTTCCAGCATGATCCTGCAGAAGATGAAACAGACGGCAGAGGACTACCTCGGCGAAAAGGTAACGGAAGCCATCATTACGGTTCCTGCCTACTTCAACGACAGTCAGCGTCAGGCGACCAAAGACGCGGGTAAGATCGCGGGTCTGGATGTCAAACGTATTATCAATGAGCCAACGGCCGCGTCTTTGGCCTATGGCCTGGACAAGAAAAAGGACGAGAAGATCGCCGTTTTTGACTTGGGTGGAGGAACATTCGACATCTCCATCCTCGAGATTGGGGACGGGGTCTTTGAGGTGAAATCCACCAACGGGGACACCCACCTGGGTGGTGAGGACTTCGACCTGCGGATTATGGACTATCTCGCGGATGAATTTAAGAAAGATCAGGGAATCGACCTGAGGAATGACCGAATGGCCTTGCAGCGCTTGAAAGAGGCTGCGGAAAAGGCGAAGGTTGAACTCTCCACCACCATGGAAACGGATATCAACCTGCCGTTCATCACGGCGGATGCCAGTGGTCCCAAGCACCTGAACATCAAGCTGACGCGTGCGAAGCTGGAAAAGCTGGTGGAAGACCTGGTCAACAAAGTGGAGGAACCGTGCCGGACTGCTCTGAAAGACGCGGGGCTGACCCCCCAGGATATCAACGAAGTCATCCTGGTCGGCGGAATGACCCGAATGCCGCTGGTGCAGCAGAAGGTCAAGGAGATATTCGGCAAAGAACCCAATAAGAGCGTAAACCCGGATGAAGTGGTCGCCATCGGTGCTGCCATCCAGGCAGGCGTCCTTTCCGGTGATGTAAAAGACGTCCTGTTGCTCGACGTGACACCACTGTCTCTCGGAATCGAAACGCTCGGTGGGGTAATGACGAAACTCATAGAAAAGAACACCACCATCCCGACGCGAAAGAGCCAGATCTTCTCCACTGCGGCGGATAACCAGACGGCCGTGACGATTCACGTCCTGCAAGGTGAGCGAGAGATGGCGAGGGATAATAAAACACTGGGTCGGTTCGAGCTGGTAGGGATTCCACCGGCACCGCGAGGCGTGCCTCAGATCGAGGTAACCTTCGACATCGACGCCAACGGTATCGTTCATGTCTCGGCGAAGGACCTGGCAACGGGCAAAGAGCAGTCCATCAAGATCACGGCGTCCAGCGGTCTTTCCAAAGAAGAGGTGGAGAAGATGATCCGTGACGCAGAGATGCACGCCGAGGAAGACCGGAAGAAGAAAGAGATGATCGAGGCCCGGAACCAGTTGGACAGCCTCATCTATACCACGGAAAAGACCTTGAACGAAAACAAGGATGCCTTGGATGAAGCTTCCAAGTCCAATCTGGAAGCGGCTATCGAAAAAGCGAAGAAAGCGATGGAGTCCGACAATGTCGACGAGATCAAGAATGCGACGCAGGAATTGACCACTGCCTCGCACAAGCTGGCTGAGGTGATGTATGCTAAGGCCTCGCAGCAGCAGGCGGGTCAACAGGGTGCGGCCGGTGCTGCTGGCGCGGAGGCGTCAGGGGCCGCCCAGGGAGGCACGTCCGGTTCGTCTGACAGTGGTGATGATGTGGTCGACGCGGATTTCGAAGAAGTGAAGTAGTAGAAAACTTCCTTTGAATACAAGAGAGGAGGAGGGTTTTGCCCTCCTCCTCTCTTTTTTTAGGAGAGATGAAGAAGTATGTTACACAGGGTTTTCGAACCGTGAGGTCGCGGCAATCCCGATTTCTCGCATCTCCTCAACAATGTCTGTGGCATCTTCTTTGTCGATCTTGATGGAGATGAGACTTTCTCCCTCCTTGATACCTCTCCGGGTCGTGACAATGCTGATGATGTTCGCGTTATGACGGGAGATGATATGGGTAGCGTTGGCCAGGGCCCCCGGTTTGTCTTCGAGGGTAAGGATGATTTTCGAACCGCTGATGTGTCCTCCCATGATCTCGATGAAGGCGTCGAAGAGGTCGGATTCCGTGATAATGCCTACGAGTTCTCCCTCCTCAAGAACGGGAAGCGAGGCGATTTTATATTTTCTCATGAGTTTGGCCGCGATCTCGATGGGGGTATCGGGGGAGACGGTCAGAGGATGTTTCGTCATAACCTCAGATACGATCATTCGTGAGAGGATGTAATTGAGTTCATGGATGGAATGTTTGGTGAGGTCCGGGGGAGAGGCCTCCAAGATGTCTGTTTTACTGACGATTCCGGTAAGGCGATTCCCGTCCAGGACGGGAAGTCGGCGGATATTGTGATCCTCCATGATCTTTTTGGCGTCATAGATGTTTGTGTATTTCGTGACGGTAATCGGATTTCTCGTCATGTAGTTTGACACATTCATGATTCCACCTTTTTTGGGTTAAAGTTTCATAAGAGAGTTTACTATAAACCCCGCCTTTGTCAATTATTCAAAAGGCTGATCGTGAGAAAAACGGCCCTTCTGCGATGAGGGATAGTGGTGGTAAGGGGTGCGGTTCAATCAGGGTGACGAGGATTCCCGTCGTGCGGAGAAGAGACGATGGCTCCATAAGAGGAAAAGAATCAGAAAAAGCCACACGAAGTTGATATCTCCCGGACCGGGACCCGGATGGCCTGAAGAGACCGTTCCACATCCACTGCCCCCTCCACCGGAATCATCAGACTCCGAGGAGCCAGGTGCATAAACGGCGACCAAACCGGCCATGTCGTCGGGGTCCAATGTTCTCTTCTTCGTCTCCCCGTAATCGATGTAAGCGTACATGGTCTTTTCCCTGTCCGCGTCCGAATAGAGATCGTCCAGGCAGCAGAAATGACCGATTTCGTGGGTGACCGCGTTCTGAACATCCATCTTGTTGGGAGCCCCATTGATATCCCAGTTGAAAGAGCTGTTTAGAACAATATCGGCGTCGAGGATTTCCCCGCTGTCCACGTTATAGAAGATGTAGGTCTGACCGATGATGTCGCTCCCTGAAACCCGATTTTTCATAATGATATTGTTTTCGCCATCGAAAGCAGGATCTTTTGCTCCTGTCGTGCCTGAGTATTGGAAGGTGATGGTGGCGTTTCCAACAGCCTGCCATGTATTAAAGGAGCGCTGGACCGCCGGGATAAAGGCGTCGGCATCGAGGGGGGGATTGTTGGTGATTTTATATTTGACAGGAAAGGCATTGGCAGGCCAATGAAAGATGGCTTCATTCTCGGTGACTTCCAATTTGTAGGCTAAACTAATGGAAACACCAAAAATCAGGGTGAGAAAAAGAGATAGGAACGTTGTTTGGAATTTTTTCATGAGGGTTTCCTTACCGTTTGAATTCTTGAAGGGTTGAGATAAAGTTGTTTAAAGGAACACCTTCTCCCGGCCGTGAAATTATTCGGGAGGACTTGACAGAGAGCCCAGGCGGAGGGAGGTGAACTGCCTCCGCGGAAACGGCGATTTCGCCTTTCGGTCCAGGCAGTACGAAAAAGATCCCGCGACGCTGATTTATGACTGTGAAATAGTCTCCCGATTTTTTGAGGAAGAGAACGGTCTTTTGTCCCTCCGGAAGCCTGACACCGTGGGAGACCTTAAGGCCGATATGATCCACAACCCCCCCATCATAAATAACAGTGACGGTTTTTTCCTCCAGAGAACCGGCAACGACCTGTTTAATGTCGAGGGTTGCTCGGGTTCGGATGATGTCTCCATCCCAGTAGGAGGCCTTTTTTTTGGTGACGCTGACCACAATGGTTTCTGCGCGGACAGCCATCGATTCCAGGGATTCCGCATATAGGGGAGAAAGTCCCCATAAAAAAAAGATGAGGGAGAAAATTCCCAGCAGTTTTAAGGAGAATCGCTTTTTCCTTTTAATTGGCATGATAGTTCCTTTTTTAAGATTCTTTTGAGGCTTTCAGTCGGCTGATGATCATCTCACCCATGACCACCACGTCCTCAAGGGGAAGATAGTGATCAATGGAGGCGTCGAACAGCATCTTTCCGGAAGCGGGAAATTCTTCGTCTCCCTCCCAGAGAACCACGGTCACGGGGACTTTCGGGAAGATCTGGAAGGTAAAAGCCGCGTCCCCGAGAAGGGCCGGTGTTCCGTTGAGTTGCTCCGCCGACTTTTTGAAGCCTTCCAAGTCCTCTCCAAAGGCGCTCAGAAAGGGAAGGATAACCCGTCGCCGGAAGACCCCCGCGTAGGTCATGCCGCCGGGTATCTCCCCGTAAGTCACGAACTTCTTTGCGAGGGGGAATCCGTCCGCTTCCAGGATGTAGTGGAGGATGACCCCCTTGGTGACAAGAGAAATAACCGATTCATCGGCGGAATTGAACTCACAGGATTCGGGATCGATATGATAGCTCTTCCCAAAAAAGGTGATTTCGATTCCTTCCTCTGGCGTGAACGAAAAACCACCGTTTTCTGCCTGTTTCGGCAGATCTACACTCTTCAGCCTGTTGCAGGCGATCTCTACCGCCTGTCGGTATCCTTCCTGTTTGGGAAGCCCCATGGTGTCTGCTCCTCGTTATTTATACGATCATACCACTGCTTGTGGTCACAGAGATTTTTTCTTTCAGGGCCGCAATCGTCATCTGGTAGTCGGCGCTCTTGAAGATGCCCGATCCCACCACGAATCGTGTCGCCCCTGCTGCGGCTGCCGAGGCGATATTTTCCACCTTGATGCCCCCGTCCACCTCCAGGACGATGTCCTGCCCGGACGCGTCGATCATCCGGCGGATCTGACGCATCTTTTCGAGAACCTCCGGTATCATCTTCTGCCCCCCGAATCCAGGATTGACCGTCATCACGAGAATCTCGTCCGTGAAGGGAAGAACCGGTTCCAGTGAGACCGCCGGGGTGGCCGGATTGAGGGAAACTCCGGCTTTGCACCCCAAATCCCGGATCTCCGTGAGGAGCTTGTGGAGATGGTGGGCAGCCTCCACGTGAACGGTGATGACCTCACAACCCAACTCCGCAAAGGCATCAAGATAGGCCTCCGGGTTGGTGACCATGAGGTGGGCGTCCATAGGCTTGGGGATCTTCCCGAGAGAACGGATGATGGGAGGACCGAAGGTGAGATTAGGGACAAAGTGCCCGTCCATCACGTCCAGGTGGATCCGATCGGCGCCTGCCTCGATGACGTCCAAGATTTCCTCTTTTAAACGGGAAAAATCGGCGGAAAGAATGGAAGCGGAGATCATTTCTCATGTCCTCCTGACTAACCGGGCACAAAAGAAACCGTCCATTCCCCCTCTGTGGGGAAAGGAACGGAACATACCGTTTTGGATGTGGGGTTTCGCCGCCTCAGAGAGGAACCGACCGCAGTCATCGAGCGTGAAATCTGGGTGCATCTTCATGAAGTTTTCCACAACTGTTTCTCCCTCCTCCCGCTCCAGACTGCACGTGCTATACACGAGAACACCACTTTGTTTGACCAGGGGTGCCAGCGAATCAAGAAGCCGTCTTTGGATTTGAGCCATTGTCTCGAGATCCTTTTCTGTCAGTCGCCATTTCCGTTCCGGGTGGCGGCGAATGACCCCCGTGTTGGAGCACGGGGCGTCCACCAAGACTTTATCAAAAATGGGTCGATTTGCAAGGGGGGGGATTTCCATGGAGGCTGCGACTCGGAACGGAATCGGGACACCGAGCCGGCGCGCCCCTTCCTCAAGCTGCTTGAGCTTCCAGGGGATGTTGTCCGTGCAGACGAGCCGACTCCCATTCTTGGAGATCTCCATGAGCTGGGTAGCTTTCATCCCGATCCCCGCGCAGGCATCGAGGATCCATTCTCCGTTCTTGGGGGCCGTAATCTCACCGATCAACTGAGAGGCTTCGTCCTGGATCGTTACCCAACCCCGGTTGACCCAGTCCGTATCGTAGATGACAGAGAGGGGAACCACGTTCAGGCCGTTTCGGGCAATTACGGTGGGTTCCAGGATGGCGTCCTGAAAAGAGGTAATCTCCTTTGCCTGTTCAATGAGTTCTTCCCGAGAGGTCTTTAAAACATTGACGCGGAGAGTGGCGGGAGGCGGCTGGTTGTTGGCCCGGCAGAGGGCCTCCGTCTCGTTGAAGCCGAACTGGGAGACCCAGCGCTTTACCAGCCACGTGGGGTGAGAGGTCCGGACGGCGAGCGCCTCGGCGTTTGCCTCATTCGGGAGAAGGCCGAAGGCCTCTTCCCCTTTTTCTGAAATCCGGCGGAGAACAGCGTTGACGAATCCCCCAGCCTTTTTACCTCGGAGAGATTTTGCCATCTCGACGGAGCTGAAGACGATGGCGTGAGTGGGGATCCTGGACAGAAAGAGGACTTGGTAGGTTCCCAGGCGGAGGAGATTCAGAATCGTGGAATCCATCCGGGATTGCGGAAAACGAGAGATCTTTTCGATCATCCAGTCCAGGCTTCGCCGCCATCGGAGGACGCCGTAGACCAGCTCTACGAGGAGACGCCGGTCTCGGGCGTCGAATTTGGGAACTGCCTGCGCCAGCAACGGCGCGGCATAGGCATTTTGCTTCTCTATCTTTAGGAGGATATCAAGGGCGGTCCGCCGCGCCGATCTCACACGGCCATCCTCTCGAGGCGTTCGATTCGTTCCTCAATGGGGGGATGGGTCTGGAAGAGGTTCGCCAGACCACCACCTTTCAGCGGGTTAACGATAAACATGTGCGAGGTGCTGGGATTGACCGATTGAAACGGGATCCGTTTCGCGTAGGCGTCCAGCTTTCGAAGGGCGTTGGCCAGATATCGGGGATTCCCGGAGATCCGCGCGCCGCCCTCGTCGGCCAGATACTCTCGGGACCGGGAGATGGCCATCTGGATAAGGAGCGCGGCGATGGAAGCGAAGATGCTGACGATGAGCACTACGAAGATGTTCCCGCCCCCATCGTCATCGTCGTATCCACCGAAGATGGCACCGAAACGGGCCATGGTTGCCAGGAAGGAGATGGCCCCCGCGAAGGTGGCGGCGATCGTTCCAATGAGGATGTCGCGGTTCTTCACGTGAGTCAGCTCATGGCCCAACACCCCCGCCAGCTCCTCAAAAGAGAGGAGATTCAGGGCTCCCGTCGTCACAGCCACGGCGGCGTGCGAAGGGCTTCTCCCCGTTGCGAAGGCGTTGGGAGAGTCGTTGGGGATGATATAGACTTTGGGCATGGGCAGCCCCGCCCGTTGGGATAGTTCCTTAACCAGCCGGTAGAGATCCGGGGCCTCCGCCTCTGTGACCGGTTTCGCTTTGTACATGGACAGAACCAGCTTGTCGCTATACCAATAAGAGAAGAAGTTCATGCCCGCCGCGATGATAAAGGCGATCAGGGCACCCTGCCTGCCGCCGAATAAGCTTCCAAGCCACACGAAAAGGATAGTCAACACGGCCATGAAGAAAAAGGTTTTCGCTTGATTCATGAATCGTCCTCCGAATTTCTTATTCTGTTTTTCTACCTGTAAAGTTAACAATGCCCCCCGGGATGTCAAGGAAACGGGGAGCGACCGGACCGTGTTTCACCGTTGGGATGGATGGAGGGAGAGGTAGCCGATTGAAGTTTCTCAGCTTCCCTGTTTCCGAAGAATCTTGATCCTTCCGTCGGGATCAGGCGGTGATACCTCGTGTTGGTTTTGAACATATTCCGCCAGAATGGAGTAGAAAGTAGAGTAGGTGTTCTTCACATTTTTACCGTATCTCTTGAACCAGAAGTAGCCGTCCCCCTCCCTATCCACCAGGAAGCTGTTGGTGAGAATCGTGTAGGTCTTCTCAGGTTTCAGTGGCTCCCATGTCCCCGAAGGGGTTTGAACGTCGATCTTTACCACTCGGTGACCCGGAGTGACGACCTTCAACTGTCCCGACGCGTCTTCGGCAAGGACCTGCTTCGGGCGCGCGATATCGAAGGTGTAACGGAGGCCAGAGACTTGCAAGAATCCTCCTCTCCCGTAACTGGCAGCGCTGCGTTCGAGGATTTCTTTCAGGTATTTCCCTTTCATCTCAAGTGTGTAGGCGTAGTTACGAAATTCATCGATTTCTTGGAGCATGGTGTCGGTGATCTTGCCGGGAGGATAAACCTTTTTTCCGCGGAAAGCCCCGGAGTTGTTGAGGACGATATCGACCTTGAACTTTTTCCTCATCAAGTCGTTGATGAGGTCGGCGACACCCGACTCGGAAAGCCGGACGGCTTTTTTACTCAAATCCCAGGGCTTATCCGTCGTTCCGAGAACGATCGCCGGTGGAAGTTTCTCTCGGAAGGAGGCGAGGAGCGTTTCTACCTTCGGGTCGGGCTCCAGGGTATTGTTGATAGGGACCAAAGTATAGAGAGTTTTCTCCGGGAGGAACTTCTTTTCCGGTGAGACGAAAAAGTCGAGCTTGACGAGATGGGTTCCCCGTTCACCGCCGTTGACAATCACTGTGTTCCCGACGACCAGGAGTTTCCGGAGGTAGTGATGGGAATGTCCCCCGAATATGATATCGATGCCGGAAACTTTGGTCGCGATCTCTCTATCTTTTTTCGTCCCCACGTGGGTCAGAGCGATGATAACATCGGCTCCTTTTTCCTTCAGGAGCGAGACCATCCGTTTTGCCGTTGTGATGTTATCCGTCTTGAGATGGACAGGGGCACCGGAGGTGACAAAGGGGAAGTCTTCTGTCATGAGGGAAAAGAATCCAAACGTGATCCCGTCATAAACTTTGAGCAAGTAGGGAACGCATTTGCCCTGGATGGGTGTTCCTTCCACAGCGAGGTCGGAGCAGAGGACCTGGAAGCCCGCGTATTTCAGGGCGTGGGCATAAACAGCGGGCCCCCTGTCAAATTCGTGGTTGCCCGGCGCGAAAATCTGGTATCCCGCCCGGGTCATGAGTGTGAAGATCGCCTTTCCCTTGAAGGTGTGGAAGTAGGGGCCCATAAGATCGTCACCCGTTGACACGGTGATGACCCGTCCCGGAATAGCCGCGTTCATGACATTGAACAGAACGGCGATGCGGCCGATGCCCCCCACCGCCTTGACCTCGTTCCCCCGGGCTACGGGCGGCGCGTCCATCCATCCCTGCAGATCCGCTGTCCCGGCCAGGATGAAATGCTTCGTCCTGGGCGCGGAAGGGATGTCTGGTACACCACACGAACTGCTGAAAAGGCAGCAGCAGGAGGAAAGAATGAGCGTTAGCATGATGGCACTCAAAAGAAGGCCGACTGACTTCAATCTACAGGCGATGTCGTGTGATAAGGTCAGCTTTTACCTCCAGCTTGTTGAAGAACTGCGGTTCCTCTCCCGTTTGGTTGATATCATTCCCGCCACGCTCCCGTCAATATGACGGCCACGGAATTCTTTTTTACATCCCCATCGAATTTTGGTATGGGGATAGACAGAATGTGATAAACAGGGAGGTGGCACATGAAAGGCTTCCGTTATCGTGAAGGGATGCTGCCCAAATATGCGGGCGTGTTATTCTTTTTGGTCTTATTTTTATTGATGGTTTCTCCCACGCTCCACGCGGGCCAGGAAATGAAGGTGGCGGGCGGGCGTCCCGTGCCGAAAGGAATGATGGCGCATCCGGAGAAGTTTTTCCCTGTCTACTCAAGAGACGATACCCTGAAGATCCTGAAGGACGATGGTTTTTCCCCTTTCGACGATTTCGACCATCATCGTGAGGAAATCATGGACAAGGTGGGTCTGCACGTCAAGTATGCGAAGGTCGGGATCAACATCCCGCGGCGTTGTTTCTGGGTGACGTATAATTTCTGGGAAAAACGCGATATGCTACGAAAGATTCTGCCAGAATCCCTGATTCGTTCCATGATTGATATGGCCATCGAGGGGAGTAACGATGAGATGGGAGGGGTGCTGTGCCTTAGGGACATGAAGACGGGGGTCTATTATCTCGGGTTTGGGATGTTCACGCAGAGGAAGGAATTTACCACGGACAACAGCGTTCCTGGGAGGAACGTGTTCAAGGACTACGTGGCCCTCAAAAAGACGACGCCGGAGGTGGTGGAAATCCTCACAGAGGCCCTTCAATGGATCGTTGCCCACAGGAAACAGTTGACGCAAACCTACTGGAATCCTATCGGGGAAAAGCTGGTGGAGATGAGAAACGCCAAACTATAAAGTGGCGAAAGAGGGGTTGTTAACGGGGTTAATTTGACTGCTTACCGTAATAGGTGAATCAAAACAAAGATCGCGAGGAACAGAACGGAGAGCATGACACCCACACCCACGGGGCTCTTGTAGGCGTTGGGATCATAAGGCGTTTTGCTCAGATCCTGAATCTCTGCTTCCACCCGTGCCAGATCGGGAACACTCTTCAAGGCCCCGAACCCACTGGCGATAAAACGCTGAACCCCAAGCCATAGCAAAGACGGCGCGGTGAACGGATTCCGGAAGGCAAAGGCGATGTAGTCCACCTGCCGGCTGAACCGCGCTTGCATGTTCCGGTAGAAGGCGTCCATGGGACCGCTCACGAAGCCGTAGAGGAGGCTCGCACCCTTTCGGTAAAACCAGTCCGTATCCAGGTTGATCCTGTCGTGAAGCGAGATCTTCGGCAGGTAGATGACAAAGGCCAGCAGGACGAACAACAGCATCCCCATGGTCTTGACCACATGCCCGTAGGTATAAGGGTGAAAGTTAACGGTATAGGGTAGAAGGCGATACAGGGCATCAGGATAGATCCCGTAAGCGATACATAGGAAGGCCGTGATAGCCATGGCTATTCTCATGTTGAAAGGTGTATGGCCCACATTCACCGCTTCGTTTTCGTGGGGATGGATTGGTTTCCCAAACCAGGCGAAATAGGGAAGCTTCAGTCCGACAGAAACGAATGTCCCGACAGAGGCTATGTGAAGCAACAATTCCGCGATGCCATAATGGGCCTCTCCTGCTCCGGCGACCACCATAGGCTTGCAAATGAATCCGTTGAAGAGGGGGACCGCCGAGATAGAAAAGGCGGCAATCGCATACATAGTTAGGGCGTAAGGCATGGTTTTGTAAAGCCCCTTACCCGATAGCTCCGTAAGCTTTCGTTTGCCCGTGACGTGAATAATGGCACCGCAGACCATGAAGAGCAGCCCTTTGTAAAGGATGTTTCCGTAGGCCAGGGAGACGGCCCCGTTGAGGGCGAGTTCCGTTCCGATTCCGACCCCACAGACCATGTATCCCACCTGGCTGATGATGTGGTGGGAGAGAAGCTTGCGCATGTCCACCTCGATAAAGGCGTAAACGACACCATACACAGCCATGATGGCGCCGAGCCATATCAGGATTTCAACTCCCGCGAATCCCCGACAGAGGACATAAACGGCGCTTTTCGTGGTATAGACGCTTAGGAGAACGCTTCCTGTTACGGTTCCCATGGGGTAGGCGTCCGGAAGCCAGGGGTGGAGAGGGGGGACCGCTGCATTGACCATGAACCCCGCCAGGATGAAATAGGAGGCAATCCCGCCGAAGGCCCCCGGCTCGAAGGCGATGGAATGTTTGGTAGCAATCTGAAAGAGAATACCGGCCAGCAACAGGCAGCCCCCCGCGATATGCACGAGGAGATAGCGATACCCAGCCTTCACAGAGGCCTCCGTCCGGTTGTACCAGATGAGAAAGACTGAGGCGCCGGCCATGATTTCCCAGAAGAAGAAGAGGGTGAAGTAATCCCCCGCGAAGGTGACACCCAGGGCGCTTCCCCCGTAGAGAAGGGCGGCCACCATCTCCCCCTCTTCCTTGATGTGGAGGGCGTAGATGATGTAGATGAAAGACATGAGGATGAAGATGTAGGCGAAAACCACACTCAACTTATCAACCCTCATAAGTACGAGATGGTAGGTGAGGAAGGGGAGGGTATCATAGGAGCCCGTTGGAAGGGAGAGAAGTGTCGCGAAGGTGGCCACGGGCACGGCCAGGGTCACGAGCCGCTTCAATAAACGTCCTGGAATCACCGGGAGTAGCAAGGCCCCGACAAAGTAATAAATGTAGGGCGGCAGGATATTACCGGTCATAGTAGTCCTCCTCCCTGGAGAAGAGGGGGTAGATGACCTTTTTGGCGAAGAGCATCAAGGCAAAGCACCCGAGAAACCCGAATATGGCGTCAAACCCAGGGATCTTCTGCCACCAAAAATGGACCTCGTGGGCAGCCCCGTGTGGGTGGTAGAAGTCGAGTGCGGCGACGATAATAAGGACAAGCGCGAAAAGAACCTTTTTTATCTTCATGGTTACATCCCCGTTAAAATTGAGGTTGCGGCGTTTCTCGCCAGGTCAAAGAAGTGGAAGAAAAAGTTGGGAAAGATCCCGAAGATGATCGCCATGACCACCGTGATGGACAGCGGCACGACGAGGGGAATCGAGGCCTCGGCCATGCCGGTGGTAGCCTCGGCGGGCTTTCTAAAAAAGGCGGCGTAAACGATGGGAAAGAAGTAGGCGGCGTTGAGGACGGCGCTGGTCAGCAGGACGAAGAGGAAGAAGATCTCATGGGCCTGGAGGGTTCCCAGGCAGAGATACCACTTACTGATGAACCCGCACAGTGGTGGGATTCCCACCATTCCAAATGATGCTAGGGTAAAGGCTCCCATGGTGAAGGGCATCTGTAGGCCGATGCCGTCCAGTTCGCTGATGTTTCTCTTCCCTGTTTTGACGAAGATGGCTCCCGCGCAGAAGAAGAGGGTGATCTTCATATAGGCGTGGTTGGGAATGTGGAGGATGGACCCGGTCAGGGAGGCCTTGGACAGTAGGGCCGCTCCCAGGATGATGTAAGAGAGCTGGCTGATGGTGGAAAAGGCGAGCCGCCGTTTCAAGTTGTCCGAGGCCAAGGCGAAGAGGGAGGAAACGATAATCGTAAACGAGACGAAATAGGCCACAATCAGCCACATGTGGATGTCTTTGAGCAACACGGGACCAAACACATAGGCGATGATCCGTACGCATCCGAAGACGCCTGCCTTTACTACGGCGACGGCGTGGAGCAGGGCGCTCACGGGGGTGGGGGCTACCATGGCGGAGGGAAGCCACGCGTGGAAGGGCATGACGCCCGCCTTGACTCCACATCCGACGAGAAAGGCAACGAGCAGGACCTGCAGGAGGCCAATGGGGATGTTGTGCCCCTTCAGGAATCCGCCGGGAGTGAACTCGAGGGTGCCGGCGTAAATGTAGGTTGCCCCGATGGCGAACAGGATCAGCACCCCAGCGGTCAAGGTATAGGTGAGGTATTTCCGTCCCGCCTTGACCGCCTCCTCGTCCTCGTTATGGGTGACGAGGGGATAGGTGGCGATGGTCAGCATCTCGTAGAAAAGATAGAAGGTCAGTAAATTGCCCGAGAAGGCGATCCCCATCGTGGCGGACAGGCAGAGGGCGAATGCGAAGAAGTAACGATTCTGGGCGTGTTCCTTAAGCCCGCGCATGTATCCAATGGAGTAGAGGGAGGTAACGATCCATAAACCGGAGGCCACCAGCCCGAATATAAGCCCGAAAAAGTCGATCTTGAACATGAGCGACAGCCCCGGAGCCAGTTCCAGGAGGGTCAGCTTGATGACCTTACCCTGAAGGATGACAGGGAGCATGCTCACAACGATGCCGAACTTGATGAAGGCGGCGATGAAGGTCCAGGCCTCTCGGAGGTTTTGTTTTTTCTCGTTGGTGAAGAGGATGAAAAAGGCCCCGATCAGGGAGACCAGCACGGCGTAGAGGGGTTTGTAGGAAATGACCGTGTTCATGCGAGCCCCTTTGGAACGATGAACTGGAGGAGGAGGTGGATGATCTGCGTGTTGAACAACCCGACGGCGAGAATCCCAGCGGCCATGATGAGGATGGGAACGAGCATCCCAAGTGGGGCCTCCGCCACGGCGACGACCTCATGGTGTTCGTGATGACCGTGTCCCCCGTTGACGAGACCCACGAAGGACGAGAAGTAGATCTTCTCGATGATTCGGAAGAAGTAGACGGCATTCAGCAGACTGCTCATGAGGATGACCGCGGTCAGGAACCAGTGTCGTCCACTCACCGTCCCCAGAACGAGGTACCACTTGCTGAAGAATCCGGCCGTGGGGGGAACGCCGATCATGGAAAACGCGGCGAGGCAGAAGGCCGCCATGGTAAAGGGCATCTTCTTGTTCAGTCCCTTGAAGTCGTCGATGTTGCGGATACCGGTCTTATAGATAACCGCCATGACAATCATGAAGAGGCATCCCTTGGCGAAGGCGTGGCTGAAGATGTGCAGCGCCCCTCCGATCAGCCCCATCTGGTTGGCCAGGGCGATACCGAGAACGATGTATCCGATCTGGCTGATGGAAGAATAGGCGAGCATCCGTTTGATGTCCTTCTGCGCAATGGCCATGATGGAGCCATAGATGATCCCCACGGCGGCGATCCAACGAAGCAGGGTCGCCGCGGGGATGACCTCCCACGAAAACTGGGGGTTAAAGACGGATAGGATGATGCGGAAAAAGACGTAGGCGCTTACCTTGGTCATGGTGGGGGCGATGAGGGTGCTGATGGCGGAGGGGGCGTGGGTATAGGCGTCCGGCAGCCACATGTGCAGGGGAAACAGCCCCATCTTGAGGCCGATGCCCACAATGAAGAAGGCGAAGGCGGTGAAGATCACCTTCGAGTGGTAGATGGCGGGCAGGATTTTGTTTAGATCGGCCATGTTGAGGGAGCCGGTGGCGATGTAGAGGTATCCGACGCCCAGGAGGTAGAACGACGCGCCCACCGACCCCAGGATGACATAGTTGAAGCTTGCCAGCAGGGCCCCTCTCTCGCCCATGGCGATGAGGCCGTAGGCGGTGAGGGAGGAGACCTCCAAATAGACATACATGTTGAACATGTCGCCCGTTTCCGTCATTCCAAGCAGGCTTAGGATAAGGAGGAGATAGAGGGACCAGAAGAGAGGCCACTTGCTCCGGTGGATTTCCTGCTCCACGCTCTTCTTCGCGGAGATGGTGGTCAAAAGACTGATGAGGGAAATCAGGACGACGACGCCTCCGTTGAGGTAATCCACAACGAACTCGATGCCCCAGGGTGGCGGCCATCCTCCCATACGATAGTGGATGGGACCGCTTGTTATTACGGTATAGAGGGTCGCGCAGGCGGCGAGAAAGGAAAAGAAGATAGCAATCAGGGAAAGGTAGTAGGCCGATTCCTTCTTGATCATCCCAATAATGGGAACCCAAAAGGAAGTGAGAAGGAGAATGACGATGGTGAAGGCGGGCGCCTGCTGCATCATGAGAGCTGCCTCAGGATTTCATCTTCTTCCACCGTGTGGTAACGGCGATAGATAAGAATGATGAGTGCCAGGGCAACTCCCGTTACACTGACGCCGACGACGATGGCGGTCAGCATCAGGACATGGGGTAAGGGATTGATATACTTGGCCACCTCGATCGATTCGGGGGGGATCTTGGCGTGATGTGCTGCCTCCAGGATGGGAATCGTGGCCCCCTTCTTGGCACCGATGGAGACATAAAAGAGGATGATGGCAGTCTGAAAGATATTCATCCCGATGACCTTCTTGACCAGGTTCCGCTTGGCGATCATGGCATAGAAACCGATCATCATCATGATGATATAGATCCAGTAGTTGAATTTGCTTAGAATGAATTCCATTGTTCTTCTTCTTCTCCTCCTGACAGTTCCGGCTGAATTCCTCCCGGGTCGATCAAATCGTAGTAGATGGAGATCATAACACCCATGACCGTCAGGCCCACGCCGATCTCGATTCCCATGATGCCGATTCCCCGAATGACGCTCACGGAGTCAAGGGGAAGGGGAAGCTTCCCGTAGTCGAGAAAGTTGCCTCTCCACAGGATACAGGCGGCGCCGATCCCCCCGTAGATGAAGACCCCCACACAGCTCAGAAAGAGGATCATCTTTTCCCGGATGCGCCGGAGGGTGAAGTCCATGCCGTGGGCGACGGCCAGCATGATGAAACCGGCGCCCAAGATGACCCCTCCCTGGAATCCACCGCCCGGACTTGCCTCCCCGTGGAAGATAATGTAGACCCCGAAGGTAAAAACCGGAGCGGCGATGATCCGGCAGAAGAACTCGATGATGAGGTTGTCGTACCGGTTGATCATCCGTCGTCTTCCTTTCTGAGCAGCATCATGCAGGCAATCCCCGCGCAGAAGATGACCGTCGTCTCGAACAGGGTGTCAAACCCACGGTAGTCCGCCAGAACGGCGCTGACGAAGTTGGGGGCGTTTGTTTCCGCCTGGGAGCGTTGGATGTAGTAGGGGGAAACATGGGTGCTGGCTGGGGCGTTTTTATCCCCCCAGTTGGGCATGTCACTGACCCCGTAGATTAAGAAGAACCCTGTGATGAGAACCGTAATAAGGCCGAGCAGTTTCAGCGGTTTCAATCCTTCGACCTCCTCTTCGTGTGGTGCAGGGCGGCGATGAAGAAGACAGTGGAAACCCCCGCGCCCACGGAGGCCTCGGTAATGGCCACGTCCACTGCGCCCATTTCTGTCCAAAGCAGGGCCATCATGAAGCTGAATCCTCCAAGGATAATAGCCGCGCTCAAAAGGTCTTTAACGGAGATGGCGGCGATGGACAGGACGAGAACAATGATTAATAAGATGAGATCAAGAGAAGCGATCATGAAACTTCCTCCGTTTTTTCCGTTTCTTTTTTCTCCCAGGGCTCAACTCCACAACTGACACCGGCGCGGCCGATGGAGTGGGTGACGGTGGGGCTGGCCATGAAGAGGAAGAGGGGGATGAGGACGAATTTGATGCTCAGGAGATGAAACCCCTCGTAGATCATAAAACCTACAATCATGAGGAGGGTCCCCAGTGTGTCTCCCTTTCCCGTGGCGTGCAGCCGGCAGTAGAAATCCGGGAATCGCAAAAGGCCGAGGGTCGCTGTCGTAAAAAAGAAAAGCCCTGCGAGAATGAAAAAGCCCGCGACTATGATCTGGATCGTGTGAAGCATTACTCGATACTCCTTCGCGTGAGAAAGTATTTGGCGGCCACGATCGTGGCGATGAAACTCAACAGGGCATAGACGATGGCGATATCGATGAACATCTCCACGCGGCCGTAGATGAACCCGATCAATATAAGTATCATCACCGTTTTGGTTCCGATGGCGTTGATGGCAGCGATTCGGGTGAGGATGTCAGGGCCGTAGATGGCCCGATAGAGATTGATGAAAATCAGGATACAGAGGTAAAAACTCACCACGGTGAAGAAGAGTTTCATGGTTTTTCATCCACCTCGAAGACCCGCGCGATACGTTGTTCCATGGCACCGGAAAAGAGATCATCCGCCACCTTGTCGTCGATGGCGTGGACGAGGAGATAATCCCGTTCCACGCCGATGGTGATGGTCCCCGGTGTCAAGGTGATGGAATTGGCGTAGGTGACGAAAGAAACATCCTTTTTGAGTTTCGTCGGAACACGGATGATCTTGGGATTGATGGGGAGTTTGGGGTCCAGGACCAGCCTGGCCACGTGAAGGTTTGCAAGGACGATTTGATAGAGAAGCCAGAAAACATAATTGGTGAAACGGAAGATCTCAGAAATCCTCTTGGAAAAGGGCATCTTGGTGTTTTCGAACAGGAGATCCCAGGAGAAATGGGCCAAAAGGAGGCTCATAAGCCCTCCCAAAACGAGGTGAAAGGCATCAAAAAAGCCGGACATGATAATCCAGAGGATGAAGAGAATGGTTGATGTGACAAGATAGTGCACCCTATCTCCCAACAAAACGAGTTTAATGACGTTCGCCCAGAACCGGGTGAAAATTAACTGTCTAAATAACAAAGCACCGTGGAAATGTCAAAGGTGTTTCTACGTTTCGGCCCAGGGTCATCGGCTTGCCCTTTCCTCGAAAAACTGGCATAGATAAGAGGAAGTGAAGCGTGTAATTTGGATTTTATCTTTTATTTTCTTTGTCTTGTGGGCGTTGCCCGAACCGGGATTTTCCCTCTATCGCTGGAGGGACGAAGAGGGGGTTATTCATATCACGGACGTTCCCCCTCCAACGGGTCCTTACGAGACAATCGGGGAAAAGAAGGGGGATACGGGGAATCAGCCCGTTCCTGAGAACCCTTCACCTGAATCGAAGGAGGAATCGTCGGCTCCCTCTGGGGCGTCCCCCGAATTCTCGGATGCTGTTTACATTCCCTTACGTCGGGTGGGGAATCATTACCTCGTGCGGATGGGTATCAATGAACAGGCGCAGGGCTATTTTTTACTGGACACGGGGGCTTCCATGACGGTGATTGGCCCTCAAATTGCGGAGAAGGCGGGCATCGTCCTGGATGAATCCTTGCCTATTTTACCCTTGAAAACGGCTTCCGGCCTGATTTTCCCTTCCGTTGCACACGTGGAAAAGTTTACTTTGGGAAATCTGATACTTTCAGGTGGAGATGTGGTGGTCCATGATATCCATTTTGGAAAGGGTGTTTCTGGCCTGCTCGGTATGGACCTGCTCTCAGATTACCTGGTTACTCTTGATACCCAGAAAGCCACCCTCGTGCTGAAACCGGTGAAGAAAACGGGCCCGATTTACGGGGGGCACTCCAAAAAGTGGTGGCGATCCAGATTCGGGTTCTATCGTCACATCCTTCGTTCTCTCGAAAACGTGCGAAAGGTTCCCGAAAGGGCCCTGAAGCCCTATCATATTACTAAGGAAAGGGTCGAAAAGAGTATTGAAATCTATCAAGAAAGGCTCGATGAGCTAAGCAGCCTGGCGGAAGATGAACTGGTCCCGCTGGATTGGCGGAAGTAGGGGTAGGACACGGATTCACACGGATGAACACGGATTGGAAATAGCCCGAAGCTCAAAGCTGAAAGCGCCAAGAGATTGACAATATCTCGTCCATGGAATAAAAGGAATTGAATGTTTCCGGCGTTTGCTTGATAGGGAGAACTTCTTC
>JAOZMY010000020.1:30144-31746 GCA_029934085.1 bacterium
GAGCTAAGCAGCCTGGCGGAAGATGAACTGGTCCCGCTGGATTGGCGGAAGTAGAATTAGGACACGGATTGGAAATAGCTCGAAGTTCAAAGCTGGAAGCGCCAAGAGATTGACAATGCCTTGTTCGTGAAATAAAAGAGGATGAAAGGTTCCCGGTGCTTGCCTTATAGGAAAAGCTTCTTTCAAGGGAGGAATCTCATCACCTATCATGAAGGAATGCAAATTCACAGCGCTTTCCCGATGCACGACGGGAACAAAACGCTCGAGCAGGAATCTTCCTATGGGAAGACTCAGATCAACTTCGGCCGTTAGCGCTATTGAGATATACATGGACGAAAAGCATATTGAAAGCTTTCTTTTGCAACGATACCCCGGCAATGGCCGACGACAGGCAGTACGCGAATATATTGCATCCGCGTGCAATGATTTTGTGCAATCTGGCTTGGCCGATTCGAATTTCACCAAAGAACTTTGTTCAGGCTCGGAACAAAAATTCTGGTCTCGTGTTTCGGAAGCTTTGCTCGCTGCACGTCTAAAAAGCATTGGACTCTCCCTCGAACATTCGCCAGGTGGGGGGCCTGATTTTTTGGTAATTGAGAATGGACGAAGGATTTGGATTGAGGTCATCTGTCCTGAGCCAACCGGTATACCATCAGAGTGGATGGAGCCTAAAATGGGCACAGCAATAAGCTTCCCACATGAGCAAATACTTTTACGGTGGACAAGCGCGATCAAAGAAAAGGCGGAAAAATTGCTCGGGAGTTCAGATGGAACTGTTAGGGGGTATATAGAAAAGAGAATTGTAGCACCAGACGATTCGTATGTAATCGCAGTAAATGGCTGTCAGCTTCGTAGTGGCCCATCCCCCGAATTGAATGGTATTAGTCAACTCCCTTTTGCTGTCGAGGCGGTTTTTCCTATCGGACCGTATCAAATAACAGTAAATCGCAAAACATTGCAACAAACGGGTGCTGGTTATCAGCATCGGCTGTTCATTTCAAAACCGAAAGGGCAGCCTGTCCCTGCTAATACTTTTCTAAATCCCAAATTCCAGTTAATCAGTGCTATTTGGGCAGTTGATTTAAATGGAACCTCATCAATTGGAAGTTCAGAACCAATGGCAGTAGTTCATAACCCAAATGCTGTCAATCCAATACCAATTGGATTTCTGCCAGCACATGATGAGTATGTAGCTATACCAATTGGAGCCGACGAATATGAACTCAATGAAGTTAGAGGGAATCTCCGTCATTGAGAATGGGAGAAAATATCAACGCAACAGGAATGTGCTAAATTAATGTGCTAATAAGTGGGTGGCATCTGACCGCTATTCCGCTGGTGCCCCATAGCATCGGGTGAGCTTAGTCACTTTGCCTCCCCAAAATAAATTTGCCAGTCTGGTTATTTTTTGATATAATCTTACATGTAAGAAAATAAAAAAACGGGGGGAAACGTTTATGGCGAATGTAGCGACGACAAAATTGTCCTCTAAGGGCCAGGTTGTAATACCTGAGAATATCAGAAAAAAGCTTAAACTTGAGGCAGGGGCTCAGTTTGTTGTTCTTGGAGATAAGGATGTTGTGATTCTCAAGAAGATTTCTC
>JAOZMY010000078.1 GCA_029934085.1 bacterium
CCTCCTGCTCCCAAGGCAGGCGCGCTAACCAGGCTGCGCTACGCCCCGTATAACTCGTAATTTCGTATCATATGAAGGGCGGGAAATCAATATCGAGAGATTATTCCCTGCATAGTTCCTGCACGAAAGCAGGGAGCTGAAATGCGGCCTGGTGCAGGTCTGGCGTGTAGTAGCGGAAAGAGGTGCCGGCCGGAACCCTGGAGGGGGCGAAGTCGGTAACGGGATCGAGACCTTTGGAGGCAAAGCCAAAGGTCCACATCCCGCCGGGATAGGTGGGGGTGAAGGAGAGGTAGAATTTCGTTACGGGAAAGACCCCATGCAGGTTTCGGTAGATCTTCCGGACCCATTCGGGATAGAAAAAGGGAGATTCCGCCTGCACGGCCATGACGCCATTGTCCGTGAGGGTGTCGAAGGCGTTTTGATAAAAGGATGATACGATGAGTCCCTCGGCTGGGCCGACGGGGTCGGTCGAATCGATGAGAATCACGTCGTAATGATTTTTCTTGGACTTGATATATTCGATACCGTCCATGGGGAGGATAGACAGCTTGGGGTTGTCCAGTTCGCATGAGACCTCGGGGAAGTATTTTTTGGCAACCTCGATGACGACCTCGTCGATTTCCACGAGATCCACGTGGTCGACCTCTGGGTGTTTGACCACCTCCCGGACCGTGCCTCCGTCTCCGCCCCCGATGATTAGGACGTTTTTGGGGTTGGGATGAGTGTAGAGGGGAACGTGGGAGAGCATTTCATGGTAAACGAACTCGTCTTTCTGGGTGATCTGGACACAGCCATCCAGGACCAGCACGTTGCCGTAGAAGTCCGTTTCAAAGACGTCCAGGCGTTGGTAGGGGGTCTGCTTGGAGAAGAGAACGTTCTTGACCTTGAAAGTCAGTCCGCTCTGGGATTCGTCGATCTCTTTGAACCAAAGTTCCATCAGTTTACTCCCACAAAACAACCCCGGCGAAGACGGCGCCGGAACCCTTGGAAACATAGTCCACGGCCTGACTCACGATTTCCTTCAAAGGGAACTTTCTTACCCTGAAGGCCTCTTCCGCCATTCCCCGGACGATGGTTTCGATTTCTTCTTTGTGGCCTCGCGAGGAGTACTCCATGATGACACCGGGAAGGCTTGGGTTATCCGGAATGGCGACGGCCACGCCGGCGGCGATTCTCTCTCCCGGGATGTCGCTAAAGATGGTGCCGTAGGCCACGGGGATGAGCTTTCCTGGTTCTATGGCTGGGGGAGGGCTTATGATCTGGCAGTTGGGAGGGAGGATACTGCTTATTTTTATGAGATTGGTGTTGCCAATCCCGGACGCCAGGAGTGCGCCGTCAAAGGCGTTGAGAGGGGTGGCTCCCTCGGCATGCCCCGTCGCGAAGAAAAAGTGCTGGTAGGTGGTGGTGAACATAAGGTTTAGAAGGAAGATCCTGTAATGGGGATGATTTTGGGGTCGACCTCGTCCGCAACACGGTGACACTGTTCCGGAGAAGGTTCCTCAACACTTCCGCGGAGGAGTTCCAGTTTCGTGTCCGTTTTTGGTCTGAGCTTTTCCTTTAGGTATTGGTAGGCCTTCCAGGGATCGACCGTTGTGCCACAGGTATAGATGTCGATGGAAGCGTAGTCGAATTCTGGCCACGTGTGAATGGCCAGGTGCGATTCCGCGATGATAACGACTCCACTGATACCAAAGGGATTGAAACGATGAAAACGACTGTCTATGATAGTTGCGCCGCTGAACAGGGCGGCTTGTTCCATGAGGCTCTTGATGGTTTCGAGGTCATCAAGAATTTTCGATTTACACCCATAGAACTCAGTCAAAACGTGGCGTCCTAAAGCTTTCAATCATGTGCCCTCCCATTTTTTCAGTTGTGTGGTTTGAAGCGGTGGGCAAAGTATAATGTCTGAATGGGATTTGTCAAGTAATTTTTAGAGAAAGCCTTTCATTGACAACCGTGGAGGATGTTAGATAGATTTTAGGGGTAAATATAAATTTTTGATAAGGAGAAATAGACTATCATGAAGCTTGAAAAGAGAGGTATCCCGCTTTTAGAGAAGGCAGTTCAGGTGCTCGAAGAGGGATTTTCCGAGCTGCCTGAAGCAGAGAATGATTTTAATTTTGATGAAATCGCATCTGTCTTGACGGAGACGGCAGAGAAGCTCCGGGACAATTATCCCTATTTTCATCCCCTTTACGCAGGGCAGATGTTGAAACCGGCCCATCCCATCGCGCATCTTGCCTATATGCTGGCCATGTGGATCAACCCCAACAACCACGCCCTGGACGGGGGACGGGCCAGCTCCCACATGGAGAAAGAGGCAGTGGCCGAAATCACGAAAATGTTCGGATGGGAATCGCATTTGGGCCACCTCACTGGTGGCGGAACGATGGCAAATATGGAAGCCCTTTGGGTTTCGGGAATGTTGAATCCGGGAAAGCTCATCGTGGCATCCGAGCAGGCACATTATACCCATAACCGTATCACTCAGGTTTTGAAGTTACCCTTCCGATCTGTTGATACGGATGACAGGGCGAAGATGGACTTGAACCGGCTTGAGGATATCTTGAAGGAGGGTAATGTGGGAACCGTGGTAGCGACCATGGGGACCACAGCCACCGGCTCTATCGACCCTCTGGGTGAAATTCTAACTCTAAGGGAAAAATATGGGTTTCGCGTCCATGCGGACGCGGCATATGGGGGCTATTTTGTCCTTGCGGAAAACCTCCCCGAAGAGACGAAGGCGGCATACCAGTATCTCAGCGAGGTCGACTCCGTGGCCATCGATCCCCACAAACATGGCCTCCAACCTTACGTGGCCGGGTGCATTGTTTTCAGAGATCCTGCTGTGGGGAAACTTTACAAACACGATTCTCCCTATACCTATTTCAGTTCAAAAGAGCTTCACTTGGGGGAGATCAGCCTCGAGTGTTCCCGGGCCGGGGCGTCGGCGGTTGCTTTGTGGGCCACGCAACGCCTTTTTCCCCTGGTGCGAGGGGGACGATTCGCGAAGATGCTGGAGAGATGTCACGCGGCGGCTTTGGAGTTGTATGGCAAGCTGGCGGAAGATTCACGTTTTATCGTAGCCTTTCCCCCGGAACTGGATATCGTGATATGGGCGCCGAAGGCAGAGAGTATATCAAAAATATCGGCCTTATCCACTCGGCAGTTTGAAGAGGCGGAAGAGCGGGGTCTTTATCTTGCCTTGGCGACCCTTCCCGTAAAGTTTTTCAAAAATGATCTCGAAGGCGTGGAAATCGACCAGGAAGCCGTGACTTGCCTGCGTTCCTGCCTCATGAAACCGGAGCATCTCGACTGGGTAGATAGGATCTATGAGATGATTGTGGGGTTGAAGATGTAAATATGAAACATGAAGTATATTTAAACTGTTATATGGTATATTTCATGTATTACATTTCATTGTTTTTTAACGGTTTTAGTCTGATTTCGCCAGGAATAGGCATAGCGGCCCTCTAAAGCCAGTAGCTTTTCGTGCGATCCGGATTCAACGATTTGTCCTTCTGTCATTACGTGGATAATGTCCGCGTATCGGGCGGTAGAAAGCCGGTGCGTGATGATGAGGGCGGTGCGGCCAGCCACCAGATCTCGGAAACGAGATAGCCAATCCATTTCCGCCCATGAGTCCATGGCGCTGGTGGGCTCGTCAAGGATGACAATGGGAGATTGACGAAGGAACGCCCTTGCCAAGGCCACACGTTGCCATTCCCCAACGCTCAATTCCTCTCCGCCGAACCATTTCCCAAGAACGGTTTCGTACCCCTTGCTCAGCCGCCGGATAGGGGTATCCGCCCCAGAGGCCCGAGCCGCTTCTTCGATGGACGTCATGTCAGGCTCGGCCTTCTGGTTGCTCACGGCGATGTTTTGGGCGGCGGTCGTGTGATAGTGTACGGGTTCTTGGAAGAGGACGGTAATTTGATTTCGCAGCCAGTCGAGAGGGGTGTCGCGTAGGTTGACATCACCTATGAGGATTTTCCCTTGTTCGGGATCGTAGAAACGACAAATCAACTTGATGACGGTGCTCTTCCCTGCGCCGTTTTCCCCGAGTAGGGCCGTGATTTTACCCGCTTCGATGGTGAGTGAGAAGTCGTTTAGCGCGGTTCTTTGGCTGCCTGGATATCGGAAGGTAATGTTTTTCAGCTTTATCTCATAGGGGGGTGGATCTTTGGGAGTAACTGTGCGGGGGGGAGAGGTGATCTTGGGTTCCAGGGACAGGAACTCGAACAGGTTTTCCAGGAAGAGGGTGTTTCGAACAAGATTCCCCGCGTTGTTCAACAGGGTTTTCATCATCCGTTGTCCCTGGGAAAAGGCCTGGTAGAAAAGAGCTACGTCTCCAAGAGTCACAATCCCTTGAATGGCCTGCCACATCATCCATGCGATTGCCGCGCCCATGGCCAGAAGTCCAAATCCCGCGGCCAGCAACTCTGCCATGGCCTGATCTCGAACCAGGGCCACCCGTTCATTACGGAGCCTTTTTCTGACGTTTTGAAAGGCGTTTCGAAAGAAGTTGCCCAGGTCGAAGAGTCTGAGTTCCGCCGCGTTTTCACGTTCCGTCAGCATCCAGTCGTAGTAGTAGGTGCGGCGGACGGCCATGGTGTTTTTCAGCCTCCATTGGTTGAAGCGTAAAGTGTAGCGTATAACGACGTAAAGGGCGGGGAGGGTGCTCACGATCAGCAGGAGGGGTAACCATAGACCGTAGGGGATAAGAACGGCTACCATCGCCAATAGGGTAATGGTGTTTTGGAGAAGGGCGCCGATGTTTTCCATCAGGGCCAGTGGCATGCTCATGGCATCGACCCGTGCCCGGTGTAGTTGATCGTAGTAGTTGGGTGTTTCATAAAAACCGAGGTCCAGACTGACGGCCTTTTCGTGGATGAGGTCGCTGATGTGGTCCTGAACCAACTCCGACTGGGCTGTTCGAATCCAGGTACTCAGACTGCGTAGCCCCTCAGAGAGCAACAACACCAGAGCCATCAGCAAGACAATGACAAGGGCGGGCTTGATCTTTTCCCACGAGGCCCCGCCCCCCAGGGCGGAAACGAGACGGTTGACGACGGCCTTAGTCAGGTAAACATTGACGACAGGCAAGACACCTTGAAGGATGAGCAGGAGGGTCCAGGCGATCGTCCAGAGCCTCGCCGCTTTCCACACCATCCCAAGGGCTCGGGGGAGATAGGGCAGCTGGGCCTTGAATTCTTTTAGCTTTTTGAAGATATCAAAATACATGATAGAAGATGATGGCTATTTGTTTAGAATTCTCCAGTTCAAAAAGTTTTTCTTAATTTGATTGCGGTTCATTGTCACAGGCAAAACCGGGTCTTGTCAAGCGATTTATCCGTGGCCGGCAAGCAGACCCCCGAGCGTCGTGGAAAAACATCTACTTCTTCTTCAACAGGACTTCCTGAAGGAAGGGAAGCGTTTTGAGTGGCCTTTCCAGATGGTAGGTTATAAAGTTTGTCAGGAGTGACGCAATCTCTGTCCGGGTCTGACTTGAGAGTTTGATACGCGGAACCGCCGGGAAGGAGGCCTTCTTTAGAAATTGAAGGACCCCGAGGGCTTCAGAGGTTACGGAAGTTTTGTCGGTTTTGGAGAGCGTGGCGCATTGCTGGCAGACAAGGCCGCCCCTCGCCGGGTTGAACAGATTCTTTTCTGTCTTTTGGAGGGGTTTTTTACATTTTAAACACGTCTCGAAGTTGGGTGAGAACCCCAAGAATCCCATTACGTGGATTGCGACATAGAACCATAAGGGGAAAATCCCTTCGGATTCACTGAGATTACGAAAGGTTTTGAGGACGAAATCATAGAGTTCAGGGTGAGGGTGGCTTTCCTTGACCGCGATGAGAAGAATTTCGAGGATGAAGTTTCCCAAGGCGATTTTTCTGATATCCTCTTTGATCTCTTCAAAGTCACGGATCTGATCGGCAGATTGGATGAGATAGAGGCTCTGTCCCGGTTTTCTCTTCCTGAGAGTGAAGTCGTAAACACGGAAAGGTTCGAGCCGGTGGGGGAAACGCTTCTTGCTTCGCTTGATCCCCTTGGCGATGGCGGAGATGTTTCCAGTCTCTTTGAGGAAGAGTTTGATAATCTGGTCCGACTCTCCGTAGTCAATGCGCCGAAGAACGATTCCTTCCATGGATTACGCTTACGGGGAAATGATTTTTTGCAGGGACATGATCAGATGAGGTTGAAGTATCGGAGAATCAAGGTAGCCGTGCCCAGATAGATGAGGATGCCCACGATGTCATTGGAGGTGGTGACAAAAGGACCGGAGGCAATGGCGGGATCCACGTGGATTTTTCTGAAGAAAGTGGGGACCAGGGTTCCCATCGTGGCGGCGACGGTCATGGCGGCCATCATGGCGATGCCGACGACGAGTCCCAGGACGAAGCTGTGATGCCAGATGTAACCCACTAGGCCTACGACGATGCCGCAGATGGTTCCCATGAGGAGCCCGATCATGATTTCCCTGAGGAGAAACTGCTTCACACGGCCAAAGTTGACCTTCCCGGTGGCGAATCCCCGGACCATGATGGAGGAGGATTGCACGCCTACGTTCCCCCCCATCCCCGTGATGACGGGAACGAAGGTGATAAGGGCCAGCATGTCCTTGATGGTGACCTTGAAGAGCCAGAGGAGATATCCCGTGACGAGCCCCCCGAAGAGGTTGGTAATCAGCCAGGGAAGGCGGAGGCGGGCGACGCGGGTGACCTTGTCGTGGTAGACGAATTCCTCCTCCTTGGTTCCTACCATCTTCATGATGTCTTCCGTGGCCTCTTCCCGAAGGACGTCGATAACGTCGTCGACGGTGATGATTCCCATGAGATGGTTTTTCTCGTCCACGACGGGAATGGCGAGGAAGTTGTACCGCTCGACGATACGGGCCACCTCTTCTTGATCCGTATCGGTGGAGACGGAGATGACGTCCGTGGTCATGATGTCTTTGAGTTTTGTTTTGGGGGAAACGACCACGAGCTGGCGGAGAGAGACCACACCCACGAGATGATTTCGCTCATCTACGACATAGATGTAAAAGACCATTTCCGCTTCGGAGTTTTCCCGGATGGCCTTCATGGCTTCATCAGCCGTCGTGTCCTCGTGGAGCGCGAAGAACTCCGTGGTCATGATGCGACCGGCGGTCTTTTCTTCGTATTGGAGGAGGTCTTCCACGTCCTTTTGGTCCTCGTGCTCCATCAATTGGAGGACCCGCGTAGAGATTTCCTCAGGTAGATTTGAAATCAGCTCCGCTGCGTCGTCTGAAGACATCTCGTTTAGGATGGTGCTGATTTGTTCTTCCGTCATTCCCTCCAGGAGGTGGAGGCTGTCGGAGATATCCAGCTCAGAGAGGACATCCGCCGCTTTTTCGGGGTCACTGATGAGACCGAAGACCTGCTTTTTTTCCGAGTCAGTAAGGTATTTGATGACCTCGGCGATATCCGCCGGGTGAGATTTGTTCAGAATATTGGTCAGCGGACCGGTTGCCTGACGTCGGGTCAGTTTCCTTACGGAATCAAGGAGAACTTGTGGTTTTGGTTTTACCATGATCTTGTTTGCACCTCAGGGCGTATCAGCCCTTACGATATCGACCCCTTCCGGGGGTTCAAAATGGAATACACTATCGGGAATTTTGGAGGTAATGTCAATATCGTCAAAGGTGATTATGGTTTTGACCTCCTGGGAAGAAACCCATTGGATTTTCTTGATGAGGAGGGTATCCTTGTCAAAGGTGATCAACATCTTAGTGATTTCCTTGAGATTTTTTTTAGGGATCAATTCCAGGGTAACCATTTTCCCTTTTGAGTTTAAGACCTTGGCGTCAAAGTCTTCATGGAGGCGCTGCATTCCATTGAGGAAGGTGTAGGGGAAGCGTTTCAGTTTTTTGCCGAAAGACTCGTCGATCATGACCTGTTTGTCTTCCGCCTGGTAGATCCAGAGGGTTTTACCGTCACTCACGATCAGAACGACTTCGGGCTTGTCGTAGTCCCACCGGAATTTTCCATCCTTTCTCAGGTAAACGATACCGCTTGCCTTTTCCGTCTTGACCACGCCAGGGGCCTTGGATATCTGTAAAAATTTTGCCCGGAAGGTGTTGACGTTTTCATAGCGTTTTTCGATCTGTTGCAGGTAGGATGCCCCGTCTGGTGCGGTTTGCGCGTGTAGCCCAATCGGGAGGGTGAGGAGCCATAAAACGAGGAACGCCTTCAAGGTAAAGCTCTTTCCGGCCGGGATCGATAGATTAGATTTCATGAGTGTTCCTTTACTTGTAGATTTTTGGGACCAGAACTTTTCTGGGTTTGACGCCGTCCGAAGGGGCCACGATGCCTTCTTCCTCCATCTTCTCGACGATTCGGGCCGCTCGATTATAGCCGATGCGAAATCTTCTCTGAACCATGGAAATGGAAGCCTGTCCAGCCTCGGTCACGAAAGCCACGGCCTCGTCGTATATCTCATCGTATTCGTCGTCGTAGTTCGAGGACTTTCCCTGGGATTTCCCCGCCTCTTCCACCTGGGTGAGATCCACGTAGTCAGGCTTTGCCTGTTTTTTCAGGAATTGCACGATCTTGCTGATTTCCGCTCCTGATACGAAAGCCCCGTGCAGGCGGATCATTTGGGAGGTGCCGGGCGGGAGGAAGAGCATGTCCCCCTGGCCCAGGAGACTTTCGGCTCCCATGTGATCGAGAATGGTGCGGGAATCTGTTTTCGAGGCGACGCGGAACGATACTCGGGCGGGGAAGTTCGCTTTGATGATACCTGTCAAGACATCAACCGAGGGGCGTTGAGTGGCGAGAATAAGGTGAATCCCGACGGCCCGGGCCATCTGCGCCAGCCGCGTAATCGCCCCTTCCACGTCCTTCGAGGCGGTCAGCATCAGGTCTGCCAGCTCATCAATGACCACAACGATATAGGGGAGGGTTTCCTGTTTTTCTCCAGTTTCCTCAGGTTCTTTGGAGGCCTTTCCCTTTTTCTTCACCTTCTTTTTCAAAAGGTCATGGTATTGAAGAATGTTCCGAACCCCAAAATCGGCCAGGAAAGCATACCGCCGTTCCATCTCCTCCACGAGCCAAAGCAGAGATTTCGCGGCGGTCTTGGGGTCGGTCACCACGGGCATGATCATGTGGGGAATATCTTCGTAGACGGAAAGTTCCAGCATCTTAGGGTCGATCATGAGAAAACGAACCTCGTCCGGGCTGAGCTTGTAGAGAAGGCTTAGAATCATGCAGTTTAGCGCAACACTCTTTCCCGATCCCGTAGAGCCTGCTACCAGGAGATGGGGCATTTGGGAGAGGTCTGTGATATAGGGAACGCCGGAAATATCCTTGCCGAGCGCGAGGGGGAGCTTCAGCTTGGGAGAAGTGAAGCTTTCGTCTTCGAGCAAGGGACGCAGCAAAACCGGCTCCCTGTCTTTGTTGGGGATCTCGATACCGACGACAGATTTCCCGGGGATGGGTGCCACAATACGAATACTGATGGCACTCAGGGCCATGGCGAGGTCATCGCTGAGATTGACGATTCGGCTGAGTTTGATGCCAGGGGCCGGCTCGAATTCATAGACGGTGATGATGGGACCCGGGTTGACACGAACTACCTTTCCCTCGATCCCATAGTCACTGAGTTTGTTGACCAGGATCTTCGAATTAAATTTGAGAATTTCTTCGTCTATCTTCGGCCCGGTACGTGGCTGATCCTTGAGAAGAGAAAGGGGAGGGGGAACAAACTCTTTGGCTCCCTCGGGTTGTTCCATAAAGGTGAAGTGTTCTTGTTGAGGTGGTCTCTTTTTCTCTTCCTTTTGGGAGAGTGAAATTTCCGGAGCGGTTTCTTCCCATTTCAGCTTTTTTTCCTTCTCCACGACGACCTTTTGCCGTTTCGTTCTTTCCTTTTGAATCTTTGCCCGGTTTTTAAACTTATAGATCCATTTCGAAGGGTAGGTCACGAGGGGTTTCAGGGCGCTAACGACAGAGCGGTTGATCAGGAGTGTCAAGCCGATCCAGGCGAGGACGAGATAAATGAGAAAGGCCCCGAGTTTTCCCACATACCTGGTACTTGTATGGTTGATGATGCTCCCAATGACGCCGGCCGACGGGATGACATGCCCCGTGAAGCTCAGTTTCGGGGTAAAAAGATTGAAGAGAAGGCCGACGGAGAGCCCGATGATGATGAGGGAGAGGTTTTTCAAGAGGATCTTTGTCCAGGGAGGGGGCGAAAAACAGAAAAGGGCGTTTATAAAGAGGAGAAAGGGAAGGATAAAACCGGAAAGCCCCAAGAGTTGGAAGATGAGATCCGAGATGACGGCCCCGGAGTAGCCAAGGAGGTTGTGGATGGGTTGATTCCCGATAGGCCGTGCCACGTTGAGCGAGGG
>JAOZMY010000021.1 GCA_029934085.1 bacterium
TGAAAAATGAATTTCTTTTCATTATTTTTTACCTCCTCCTCCCTATTTTCGTTCACTAAAGCAAAATAAAATATATTTGTCAAGCATATTTTTGCAAAATTTCCTAAAATTTATTGTTAATTCATTAAAATTTTGCATAACTTTATAGAAATTAATTGTTTTTAGTCCCGGAAAGCGGTTAGGATTTCTCTGTTCAGCATTCCTTTTTCGAATCTCTCGACGGAGAGGGCTTGAATATCTAATGTGGAGGCGGTGCCGTTTACTATAAGTTCTGTAGCAACGATTCCCGTAGCAGGGCTGTGTTGGAACCCATGTCCGCTGAATCCCCCGGCGATGAGAAACCCTTGGAGGTCGGGATGAAAACCGATGATCGCGTGGTTGTCCGGTGTGATGGCGTAGAGCCCTCCCCAACTATTGGTAATGGTGGCGTTTTCGAGGATGGGAATGCGCTGCATAGCGTGGGTGGCGGCGAATATCTGTCCCGCGAAGTCCGTGTCCAGCGAGAAGCCGTAGTCTTCGCTCTGCGGACCGGAGATGAGAAATCCCTTCCCCTCCCTTCGGATATACCATCCCACGTGAAGGTCGATGGTCAAAGGGATTTCCTCCGGCAGTTTCTCGAAGGGGGCGGTGGTGAAAAGCTGGCGTTTGAGGGGACTTATAGGGATAGAGACCCCTGCCATCTCTGCTACGATCCCTGCATAAGGCCCCGCCGCATCAACCACAACGGGACTTGAAATCGTGTCACCGTGAATTGTTTTGATCCCCTCGATTTTTCCACCGCGGGTGAGAATCTCAATGACCTCGCATTCTTCGTAGATTTTGACGCCTCGTTCTCTCGCCTTTTTTACATAACCCTGGAGGACCTCATAGGGGCCTGCGTATCCGTCTTCGCTGCCAAAGGTTCCCCCGGCGAGGTCTCCGGTGTTGAGGAAGGGCCACCGGACTTTGATCTCCTCAGGAGAGAGAGTGTCCACGTCAATCCCGTAGGAGCGCTGAAGTTTCGCTCCGGCCTTCAGTCCTTCGAATTCTTCATTTGTCGAGGCGAGAAAAAGATAGCCTGAAGGATGAAATTCAGGATCTACCCTGAAAAGCTTTTCGAAGTTTTTGAAGATCTTCAAACTCAAGAGCGAAAATTGGATATTGATAGGGGTGGTGAACTGGCAACGGATTCCGCCCGCGCAGCGGCTCGTGGAGCCTTCTCCCAGAAGGCCTTTTTCGAGCAGAACCACGGTTCCCGTTATTTTCTCAGAGAGAAAGGCGGCAATACTTGTTCCGATGATCCCGCCCCCAATGATGATGACGTCGGCCGTTTTTTCCATCTTCAGGGTTCCTCGTTGAGCGTTTCAGCAGGTTGCTTTGACCATAGGAAGAGATACGCAAACAGGCCGATAGCCACGATGACACCGGCGAACTCCAACCCTCTCGTTGGGAAGACAAGGACGACGGCCACGGCCAGGAAAAGGGTTCGCACCCAGGGGGGTAGGGGCCTCTTGAAAAAACCGATGATGGCGGCTGCGAGACAGATGATACCAAGGGAGGTGAAGGCAATCCCGATGAAAGACTGGGAGAGGGGGGACTGGAGGAGAAGGGATTTCCGGAAGACGAAGGCAAAGGGGACGAGGAAGCCGGCAATTCCCAGCTTGAACGATTCCACGCCTGTGGCCATCATGTCGGAGCCTGAGAGGTTTGCTGCGGCGAAGGCGGTGACGGCATCGGGTGGGGTGAGATCGGCCAGCACGGCGTAGTAGAATACGAAGAGGTGAGCGGTGAGCAGTTCCACACCGAAGGTTCGCAGAGCCCCCGCGCCCACGGTAACGGCGATGATGTAGGCGGCCGTCGTGGGAATTCCGGTTCCCAGGACGCTGACCACCATGAAGATCATGACCATGACGAGCAGCAGACTGCCATGAGAGGCACTCACAAGGATGTTTCCAAAGGCCAGCGCGGCCCCCGTTTGGGTGAGGGTGGCCACGATCATCCCAGAACCTGCCAGGGCCGCCGCGATCAGGCCCGCGTTGACCGAAGAGGTGAAGAGGCAGTCGAAGAGTTTTTTGGGGGTCATCCAGGTCTTCCGGTCGAGGAAGCTGAGGATGAAGGTGAGGAGTATCACAAAGAATGCGGATTTCGCGGGGGAGTAGCCAAAACCTAAAAAAGTTAGAATGGCAATAAAAGGGAGGAAATAATAGCTGTGCCGCAGAAGAGACTTGAGTTGGGGGCGTTGGGATTTTTCGACAGAGGTGATTTCTTTCTTTCTGGCGATAAGATGGACCATGCTGAAGACGCCGAGGTAGTAGAGGAGGGCGGGGATGAGGGCGGTTTTGATAATTACGAAGTAGGGAATCCCCGTGACCTCGGACATGATGAAGGACCCGGCCCCCATGATGGGCGGCATGATCTGTCCCCCCGTGCTGGCAATGGCCTCGACCGCGGCGCTTTGCTTAGGAGTGAATCCGTTCTTTTTCATCAGGGGGATGGTGAAACTCCCCGTGGCGTAGACGTTGGCCACGGTGCTTCCACTCACCGTGCCGTAAAGGGCGCTGGACATGACAGCGATCTTGGCGGAACCTCCCCGTGCCCATCCCGCGGCCCACATGGCGAAATCGACAAGATAATCTCCCACGCCTGCCGCCATCATAACACCGGCGAAGAGGATGTAGATGTAAAGGATGTCGGCAGAGATCCCCGTCAGGAAGCCGAAGATTCCGTCGTCTCCATCCAGATACATGATCTCGACGATCCTTTCAAAGGGAAATCCCTTGAAGTGAAACATGCCGGGCCAGTATTGACAGGTAAAAATGTAGATAAAGACAATGCCGATAGTGACGGCCATCCACTTGGAGAGGGCGCGCCGGCAGGCCTCCACTACCCCGAGGATGAGAAGACAGCCCAGGGTAGTCTGGGTGATCGTGACGGGATCGAAGCCCATAAAGCGGGTATTGAGAAGCTCCGCGTTGAGGATGGTATATCCGCTGGCCACGATGGCGATGGCGGCAAGGAGAAGATCCAGAACCGTAGGGCGATGTTTAGGGGATTTCTTCGTCGCCGGATACATGATGAAAACGATGGGCAGAAGCAAGAGTAGATGAAGTCCCCGCATGATACGGGGCTCGGGGGTGCCATATCCCGACGTATAGAGATGAAACAGGGAGGCGAAGACCCCGTAGGCCATCAGAGTGTATTTTGTGAGTCCTGTCAGTTGCCTCATTTATGAAAACGTGCCCATCAGTAAGGTGTTTTTGAAACAAAAAAGGCATCCCCTGGATCCGAGCCCAGGAGATGCCTCTTACACAGTCAAGGGTTACACTTTTTTATATCCAATTACTTCAGGACTCCCTTTTCCTTGAAGAACTTGATGGCTCCTGGATGGAGTGGGATTCCCGTCCCCGTGGGGCCGTCTTCCAGTTTATAGGGTTTAAGACTTGCGTGAATCTGGCGAACCTTGTCGATGTTGTCGAAGATGGCTTTGGTGATCTTGTAGGCCACATCCTCGGAGAGCTGCGCGTTGGTGGTGATAACGCTCCCCGCGGCAGCCGTGACGATATCTTGATTGGCATTTTCCGCTTTTGGATAGGTTCCCGCCTTGATAGTTTTGGTGATAATGCCAAACTGGGAAAGGTATTTCAGCAGTCCCTTGGGAAAGGGAAGCAAGCGGAGCTTGCGACCCACGGAGGCCTCCGTCACTGCGGCGGCGGGAGCAGCCAGGAAGGTGAAGACAGCATCCACGTTTCGGTCCTTGAACTGGTTTGTCTGGCTGCTGTAGTTCCCGCGGAAGAACTTGAACCCGGCCTTTTTCAGGTCCTTATAATTTGTCTTGTAGTAAGCGAGGACCTTGCGGAAAACCCATTCGTCGGAGGTTCCGGAAGGAGAGACGGCAATACGAATGGCCTTCTTTGCCTTGAAGATCTCGTCCATGCTCTTGTAGGGGGTGTTAGCGCCCACGTAGAAATGGAAGTGGTTCATGCTCATGCCCCCGGCCAGGGCCCGAAGGTTTTTTAGTTTGTTCTTGTAAGGATCTTTCCCATTGAAGGCGGCGTTGTTGATGAAGGGAAGACCCCAACCCAATTCACAGTCCCCCCGATTGATGAGGGCGGGGTTTTTCGTGCCGCCTCCGGGAACCACCTTGATTTTGATGCCGGTGGCTTGTTGGATGATCTGGGCAAGGCCGCCGGCCATCATATACCAGCCACCACCAACCCCGCCCGCGGTCCAGGTCAGGGTTTTGCCCGCGTAGCTGGCGGTTCCCATCCCGATAATCATACAAATGACAGCAAATCCTAATAAAAACTTCTTCATCATCTTCCTCCCTTTCTTTTTTATATGTAATTTTTTACGAAACCTCGGCGAAATTGTCAATGAGGAAGACATGGCGGGGAAACAAAAAAACGGGGAGGAACCCTCCCCGTTCTCACGTTCTTTGTTGGGGAAATTCTATCCTCTCTTGACCCTTGCCCCGTCTATGGCCTTGGTCACATCCTCCGCGATGATCTTTTCTCCCTCTTCCAGACCGGAAAGGACCTCGATCTTGTCCCCGTAGCGTTTCCCCAGCTTGATGAGCCGCATTTGGCAGAGGTTGTCTGGGGTGATCACATAGGTAAACTCCAGCTGTCCTCTCGTGACAACTGCCTTGCTGGGAACGAGGTAGGTTTTCTTTTCCGGCAGTCGGAAGATGGCGCGCCCGAACATTCCGGGACGGATGCCCTGGATGTCGGAGGGAATCATAACCTTGACCATGAAGGTGCGGGTGCGGGGATCCACGTCAGGGACAACTCGAACGATCTTAGTCTCGATAGGCGTCTTGGAAGAGAAAATGACGGTAACGGGGTCTCCTTCCTTGATGAGATTGTGGAGGGACTCTTCAATGCTCACATAGAGCCGGTAATCTTTTTCGTCCGCCAAAGAGAGGATGGGTCGTCCCGGCGCGATGAGATTGCCCGTGTCGATCATCTTGTTGACCACACGTCCGTCGATGGGAGAGCGGACGAGGGTATAGTTGAGATACGATTTCGCTTCCGCGACCTGGGATTGCGCCGCCTTGATCTGCGCGTCCACTTGAGCCTCTTTTGCCTCGATGACCTTGATCATTTCCTGGGCCCGGCTCAGTCCCGCCTTGGCGGCCTTATACTTCGCTTCCACCTGATCGAATTCCTGCTGGGAGATGGACTCGGTCTTGACCAGATTCTTGAACCGGTTGTAGGTAACTTCCGCCAGGTGATACTGGGCCTTGGCCGCTTCCAGGGCATCCATAGCCTCCCTCAAATGGGCCTGAACCTCCACCTTCGCCTGCATGGCCGCCTTCAAGCCAGCCTCTGCCATATTGACCTTGGCGTTGATTTCCGGGCTGGAGATGGAGACGAGTTTCTGACCCTTTTTGACCCGGTCGCCCTCTTTAACGTAGATGGCCTGGATGTATCCCATGACCTTGGGAGAAACCATGACCGTCTTTTCGGATTTTACCGTTCCGGTGGCCTCGTAAGGGGGATGGACGACCTGTTTGTGAACCTCGTAGAGTTTCGAGACCTGAATGGTGGGGCGTTCTACCTTCTTTTTCTCCGCCGACTTTTTACACCCGACGCCGAAAAGGAGGATAATGATTAAGGCTGTCCCAATTCCTTTCTTCATGGTTGTCTCCTCTTATTCGATGTTTCTCCGTTTTTCGGGGAATTCCTTACTTAACTTTCCGATGGCGAATCGTAACTTCGCCAATCCGGTTTCATAGTTGTAAAGGGCCTGCGTTAGACGCACCTCGGCGGATTTCAGGGCGACTTCGCGGTCGAGGACATCCACCATGGTGGTGAGGCGGTTTTTGTATCTATCTCTTACGATTCTCAGGCTCTCTTTGGCCTGCTCAACGGCGTTCTGCGCCACCTTGATCTGCTGCGCCGCCGTCTTGATCTTCAGATAGGCCTGTTTGACCTGGAGCTTGATCCCGCTCTCCATTCGTAACCGAAGGAAATGGATTCGCTCGTAATCGGCCAAGGCCTTGTCGTATTTCGCCTTGTCGTAGCCCCCGCGGAAGATGTTCAGATTGGCCATGACCATGAGAGACCAGTTCTTCCCCCCGTCATCCAGAAAGTCCTCGTCGTAATTCTCCCAGTTCCCCATGAGGTTGACCGAGGGAAGAAAATGCAGCTTTGACTTCTTAATCTCTTTCATAACGGCGTCTTCTTTGAACTTCAGGCTCTTCAGGTCGTTTCTCCCTGCCAAGGCCTGGTTCCAGAAGGTTTCTAATGGCTGAGAGGGAGGGGGGCCTCCTACCATCGTGCCCGTGAGATTGTATTCCCAGTGCAGGGGACACCCAATGGCGTCGTTCAAGGCAGACATGGCCACGGCCACCATGTTTCTTGCGCGAATCTCTTCCTCCTGGAGGCTGAGGAGATAAACGCGGGCACTCAGGAGATCCGATTTGACCACGAGTCCCTGTTTATACATAGATTCAGCGATCCTCACGTGTTCCTTGGCTGTTTTGACGGCGTCCTGGATGACGCTGTGAAAGGCACGGGCCATGAGAACCCCGTCGTAGGCTTCGATGACGGCGAGGATCACGGCCTTTTCTTGCTGGGTTTTTTCTTCCCTCGTGCTTTCCACCATTAGCTTCGCCTGTTGATGCCCAACCCATACATCCCCTCCGTTGAAGATAGGCTGGACAATCTGGAGCCGTGTCAGGAAGTTGTTCAGCGTGGGCGGATCGTTCAGACGATCGATCCGCATGTCGGACATAACGAATTTTCCCTGATTAAGGCGCATGCCGAAGAAGTAGACGGGATTGTTGCTACGGGAAAAAACCTCGGAGAGATCGACTCTGGGGAAGAACCCCGATGTGGCCATCGATTTCTGCGCCATAGAGGATTGATATTTCGCCCGGGCGGCCTTGACCTCAAGGTTTTGTTTTAGGGCGATGTCGATGGCCTGTGAGAGACTTAGTTCGGTGGGTGGTGTGACAGCGTTTGCCGCCTCTGTTTCACCCGCGAAGATATTTGAAGAGACAGACAACAAACACGCAGCAAAGATGAAACACAGGATGGTTAAGAATAGACTCTTACGCATGATTTACGCTCCGTCCAGACGAATAAAAGTTTTTTATAATATATCCATATACTTACTTTCGCTAAACCTGTTCAGTTTCCTTTTCATTTTGTGAACTATTTACATGGATTTATATAGGCAGCCCAAGGGCAAAAGTCAAGGGAACGGTGTAAATTGTTTTATGACAAAGGGGCAGAGAATTCAAATGGAGCGATTTAGGTGATTAAAAAGTTTTGATAAACTGCCGAGTTCAATCGATTCTAAGATGGCCTCTTGCCGGTCTTCAGAGAAAAGGTCCTTTGTGAGGGTGTAAAATTTTTCTCGTAAATCTTTATCCGAGAGGGGATGATCTGGGTCTCCCAGGGGGGTAAAAATGGTGCGCTCGTAGCGTCGATTCCCAGAGATAATGACGACGCGGGCGGGGGATTGAGAGGGGAAGAGACGGTCCAGTTCTGGATCTACTTTCAGACGGACCTTTTCGGACAACTGGAGTAGGTCTTGGCGTCCCAGCCATTCTGTGCGGAGCGGGAGGAGGCCGTCTCTTCCAAGAATGGCGGCAACCGCCAGGGAGAAAGGAAGACTGTACTGGGCCGCCTCCAACGTTGCGGGTTGGATTTCATTTGTAAGTCCCTCAACAGCTCGACGGAAGGTTTCCACTTGAACTTGGTCGATGGCTTCGGCCGCAAGTTTGTGGTTGTTTTGAATGGAAAGAAGGGCGTCGATTGCCGCGTGGGCCCACCGGCAGCAGCCGTAGGGCTTAAAGTAGATTTCTTCGATGGCCCAATGGCTTCCCAGGTTTTCAAGGATCTGAGATGCGTTGTAGTAATTGGGATGGTCAAGAATGTCTAAGGGACCCGTCAGCCCTTCCGCGGCAAGATGGACGGCTGTCATCCCCGTCAACACGGCCCACGGGATTCCCTCCTTAACCTGATTCCCCATCATACGGGAGTAGCCCGCTGCGGCCATATCGGGGGAATGGATGCCCGCAATGGCCAGGGCTTGGGCGGTTTTGTCTTGGGAAAGACGATAGAGGTATGCGGTCGCGGCGGCGACACCGGTGGCGATCCATCGGCCTGTGGCCATAGTGGGAAGGTGGGAGAAATCACGGGAAGCGGCGACGCGGCACCCCACCTCGTAACCCAGAGCAATAGCTGAGAGGAGGTCCTTAAGCGGGATATTCTCTTCTTCGGCCACGGCCAGGCATGCGGGAATGATTCCTGCCCCCGGATGTCCCGCCGCGGACCGGTGGCCGTCGTCCAGATCCAGGGCGCTGGCCGCCGCCGCATTGCAGGAAGCGGCCGCAATAGACGTAAGTTTCGTTTCTGACAACCAAACGGATGATTTGCCTTTGGGGAAAAGCCTTTTGGCCGTGGCGCGGACAGCCCTTACCCCATCCATCTTAAAACCGGCGCAGGCGACACCGATTAGATCGATCAGACATCGGCGGATGGCATGTTCCATTGACGCCGTAATGGAGGCTGGATCAAATTGGGTGATGATTTGCGCGAGTTTTTCGGTCGTGGTCAAAGGGTTATGTCCTTTTTAGTTTGAGTGAGATGTTGAATGATTTTCAATGTTTCCCGGTCGATCTCTCCCGATTTCGCCATATCTTTGACAACCTTTGAGGAGGCCTGTCTCCACGGGGAGAGATCTACTTTCAGATAAACGGCCCCATATTTCGAGAGGTTTTTCGATTCATGAACCGGCTCCGACCTTTGGATCTCTTGGGTAAAAAATGTTCCGGCGGCGTCACAAGCTTCCTCCAGGGCGTCCTGAATATCCGGAGGAAGGGAAAGATATTTCTTTGCATTGACGGTGACTGCCAAGGCGGGGGGAACATCCCCCAATCGTGTGACATAGTGACCGTGACGACAAAAACCAAGTGGGTAGAGGTGGGATCGGTGCGTGGGAAGGAGGTCGAACTCCCCCTTTGCCCATGCCTCTTTGACGCGGGGCCAATGGACCACCACGGGATGGGCTCCAAACCCTTCCCAAAAGCGGGCCAGGGCGGGGGAGTCGAAGATACGTACCCTTTTCCCCTTTACCTCCTCGGGTCGGGTAACCGGTTGTTTGGAGACGAGAACCCTCTCCAGTCCCCGACGCCAGTTCCATCGGCGGTTGAGGATTCGGATCCCTTCTTCCATCAGGGGGCGACGAACGGTTTCCTCGAAAAAGGTACTTTCGAGAAACGCGAGCAGGTGGACATCGTTTGCAAAGACATAGGGTAGGCTGACGAAATTCACGGTAGGAGCGATATGCTGATAGAAAATCAACTCCTCAATGAAGAGATCGATGATTCCTTCCTGGAGCATACGAACCTGTTCCGGCGCGGAACCGAGAACCGTGGCCCAGAGCGAAATAAGAGACATACGTCCATGGCTTCGACGTTTGACTTCCTTGGCGAACCATGCCAATCCACGGTTTTCCGGTCCGGGAACCGTGGTCATAGTCCCCAACACACGGGGCACCTCTTCGTCTTTTTGAAACAGATAGCTCAACGGGCGATCGAAGATGAGACAGAGTTTCGTCAGGGTGGGGATGGAGATGGTTGCCTTGCCATTCTCTAACTTAGAAAGCTGGCTTTGAGAGATGCCCGCCTTGCCGGCAAGGGTCGTGGTCGTGAGGCCCATCGATTTTCTAAGCTCACGGATACGGGAGCCGACCGTCTGACGGACTCGTCTTTCCTCATCGCTCAGGCGCGGCATTCGGTATCCCCTCTCGCACATGGCGTTCCACCCTGAAACCTCTGCGTTTCAGCTCATCGAGAAACCGACGGCCGTTTACCGCTGTAATGGGCGAAAGGACCCCTGATCCTGAGATTGCCCCTTCAAGGATCATCTGGGCACCGATGCTGGCGGTGAACCCGACGGCGCAGTTCATTGCGAAGAGACCGGTTTTCAGATCACGATAGTGTATGAGGTCGTAGATCACGGTCCGGTATTGTCTATCTTTTTTCCCCCACACCTTGATGCGTAGTAGGGCGATGTCTCGCTCGTTTTCCTTGAATTGCAAACGGGGTTCCAGGAACTTGACCAGGAACCGTCGTGGGCTGATGGAACACTCATCCTCGAGCTGCACGGGGGAGTCTTCGAGAAAACCCAGTTTGACCATGACGCGCCAAAAGGCGCAGTGTCCCGGCCAGCGTGTAGCAAAACGCCCCATCTCTTTCAGATCGGGGCTTTTATTCAGATTGAATATTTCAATGAAGTGGGTGGCATCTCCGTTGGGATAAGCCTCCAGGCGCCCCACCTCGGGCACTTCGATGGTGTGGACGTTTTCCTCTTCGAAGATTTCTGTCCCCGGAATCTCGACCGGTCGCCCTTTTTTGAGAAGACGAGCCGGACGGACATAGGCCTTCAGCACCCCGTCGAAGGTCCAGGTGATCTTATAGTTGAGGGGATTGTCGCAGGCAGCGAGCTCTGGAATGCCACCGCCGTAGCTGTAAAACCCTTCCACAACATCTAATTCGTCCAGCGCGATTCGCGCGAGAATCAGGTCCACGCCCGGATCGAACCCCATCTCGGGAAGAAGAAGGACGCCTTTCTTTTTAGCGGGCTTGTCCAATCCTTCTAACCAGTGGGCGTAACTGGTGTTCACGAAGGGAACACCAGCCTCGACACAGGCCTCTGCGACGGGTCTGCTGAGATCTGCGGGAAGCATGCAGACTACGATGTGGGACTGGGAGTCTTGAATGAGGCGCACGAGCACGTTATGTTCAAGGGCGTTGGCTTCGAGGGTTTTTACCTTCGGGTAATTTCCTTGTTTCAGGAAGGACCGGATCGAAGAGAGATCGATATCCACGACCGTGATCTGTTCAATGAGAGGACTGTGTGAGAGGTCGTGAACAACCGCTTTACCCTGAAGCCCACCGCCGATTACAAGGGCATTCATGATAACCACTCTCCTGTAGTTTTATAAAGGGTTTCAGACATTTCTTAGCCTCGGGTCGAGGGCGTCCCGCAATCCGTCTCCAAAGAGGTTGATGGCCAGAATGGTCATCATAATGGCCAGGCCCGGTAGGGTTACGAGCCACCAGGCATCCGTGATATAGAGCCGACCCTCTGCCAGCATACGGCCCCAGGTAGGCCGTGGTGGAGGCACGCCCATTCCGAGAAAGGAGAGGCCGCTTTCCCAGATAATGATGTTGGCGACCCGCACCGTGCCCAAGACCAACATGGGGGAGAGGATGTTGGGGAAGATGTGGCGCCGAAGGATCGTCCGGTTTCGTGTGCCGAGGCTATGGGCGGCCCGAACGAATTCTTTCTCCTTGAGGGCAAGCACGCTTCCACGCACCGTCCGTGCGTAGGTGACCCAGTCAGAGATACCCAACACCAGGATCAGGTTGAGAATAGAATTTCCCAGCACGGCGATGACGGAGATAGTGAGTAGCATGAAGGGATAGGCCATGAAGATATCGGCTACCCGCATGATGACGGTGTCGATCTTTCCCCCGTAATAGCCGGAAAACAATCCTAACAGGATTCCCATGATCTCGGCGACCAAAACCGACGAAAATCCCACCATCAGGCTTACGCGGCTCCCATAGAGGATGCGGGATAGGACATCCCTTCCCAGGTTGTCCGTCCCCAAGGGATGGGCCCAGCTTCCCCCACTCTGCCAAACCGGTGGCATGAGGCGAGACATCAGGTCTTGGGCCAGAGGATCAACGCGATAGAAAAGGGGGAAGGCAATGCTGGTGCCGACGATCAGAAGGATGAGGACCCCGCCGACTATTGCGCTTCGCGAGCGTTTGAGTTCCCGAAACGTGTCCTGCCATAAACGGAGGGTGGGGGAATGGATGAGATCCCGGATCATTTTTCCTCCAGATAGCTGATTTGAGGATCGAGATAGACGTAGAGGAGATCCACCAACAAATTGACTAGGACGAAGAGTACAGCCAACACGAGGACGGTGGCCTGGACGAGGGGATAGTCCCGGTTGAAGATGGCCTGGACCACAAGGCGCCCCACGCCGGGCCAGGCGAAAACGGTTTCGATGATGACCGTTCCCCCGATCAGAAAACCGAACTGCATTCCTGCCACGGTCACCAGGGGGATGAGGGCGTTCTTGAGGGCGTGCTTGCCAATGACAATTCTTTCTTTGAGACCTTTGGCGCGGGCCGTTCGCACGTAGTCCTGATTGAGAACCTCCAGCATGACGGAACGTGTGAGGCGGGCAAACATGGCCATCAGGCTCATGCCGAGGGCCAGGGCAGGCATGACAAGATGGGAGAGGCCTCCCCGCCCTGATGTGGGTAACCACCCCAACTTGACGGAGAAGAGGAGGATTAGCATGATCCCCAGCCAGAAATGAGGCATGGATAGCCCAAAGAGGGCCCCCAACATGGAGCCCAAATCGATGAAAGAGCCCCGTTTTACCGCCGAGAGAATCCCCAGGGGGACGGCGACCAAGAAAGCCACGAGCATGGCTGCCACCGCCAACTCCAGGCTTGCCGGAAGACGCTCAGTGATTAACTCCATGGCGGGGACGTGATAGTAGAGGGATTCTCCGAAATCTCCCTGAACCGCCTTGGTGGCGAAGTGCCAGTATTGGACATAGAGGGGGTCGTTGAATCCGAGTTTTTGACGTAGCTCTTCGATCTCTTGTGTGGAGGCATCCGCGGGGAGCATCAACATGACAGGGTCTCCGGAGAGATGGATGAAGAAGAAAGCGATCATGGAGATGCCTACCACCACGTAGATCGTGTGCCAGAGCCTTCTTAAGATGTAACGACCCATGAGATTCCTGTTCCCCGGGCTGATGAGATATCCAGCCCGGGGAGAACTTAAAGTTTACGGTTTCGGCTTCGCTGTGCGCATGTCGAGGAAGCCGTCCCGACGCCCGTGATACTCGACCTTGTTGCTTACGCCGAAAACCTCCGGAATCACGTAGAGGAAGACCCACGGGGCATCGTTGTAAAGCATGCGGTCGATCTTGTGATAGACCTCGGCGCGTTTCTTCCGATCCATGATGGTTCGCCCAAGATCCAGCAACTTATCCACTTCAGGATTTTTGTAGTAGTAGTCTCGGACCTTGGAATTGAAAAGGGAGTAAACGTAGCGGTCGGGTTCCGGGGCATCGTCCCACCAGTAGATATACATGGCGTGTTTTCGTGCCTTGTAACGCTGCCACATGACGGCCCTCTCGTAGGGTTCCAGCTTGACCTTGACCCCCACTTTGGCCAGGTCAGCCGCGATGGCCTCTGCCTGCTCCTGGATCTGGGACATATAGGTGGGATAAGCAAGACGCGTTTCAAAACCGTTGGGATAACCCGCTTCGGAGAGCAGCTTCTTGGCCCTGGCCGGATCGTAGGGGTAGGGCTTCAATGTTGGGTCGTGGCCGAAGGTACGGGGGCTGATGGGGCCGGGACAGAGGATGGCCTTTCCATTGAACAGTGCCTTATTGATGAGCTGACGGTTGATGGCATAGTTCATGGCCCTGCGAACCTTGACGTTGTTGAAGGGCGGTTTGTAGGTGTTCATTCCCAGGTAGGGCATCACTCCCATCTGGTTGGTCAGGTAGGCCTTGCCCGAGGCGAGAATCTTCTTCCTCTGATGGATGGAGACCCCGCTGATGACATCGGCCTCGCCCGTGAGAAGGGCAGCAATACGGGAGGCCTCCTCTGGAACACCCTTGAAAATGATCTTTTTGAAGGCGGGTTTGGGACCGTAATATTTTTCGTAGCGGGTTAAAACGATCTCCTCGCCCCGTACCCACTTCTCCAGTTTGTAGGGGCCGCAGCCGATGGGATGGATGTTGTATTCTTCGTCCCCCACCTTCGCGATGTATTTCGGAGGCACGATGGGGAGGTAATATCCCAGGATGTAGAGACCGGGAGCATAAGGTTCTTTGGTAGTGATGAGGATGGTGTAATCGTCCAGGACCTTGACCTCTTTGAAAGCTGAGAGTTTCCCCTTGTGAGGATTTTTCAGGCTGTCCTTGAAGGCGCGCTCGAAGGAGAACTTGACGGCCTGGGCATTGACCGGTTCCCCGTTGTGGAACGTAACGCCGTGGCGGATATGGATCTTCCAGGTCAGGTCATCTACCTTCTCCCAGCTCTCCGCAATACGCGGCTTGACCGAGGCGTCTTCTTGCGGCGCGAAGAGAGTGTCGTGGATGTTGTAGCAGACGCTCATGGTGGTTTGGATGGAGCTTCTCATCAAATCGAGTCCCACCGGTTCCGCCTCCTGCATCACGACCAGCACATCCTTCTTGGCGGTGGCCGTGCCCACGAAGAGGGAGAGGATTAAGGCGATGATTCCGATTACCGACCAAAATTTTTTCCAATGACTCATAGTTCCCTCCTTTTACATGGTTTGGTTTGTGGTATTCCCTCCGGGGATTGCCGGAAGGGTTTTCTTGTTTCCCGACTCCGCTGGAGCGGGCCGGTTTTCGTCATAAAGGTGGCAGGCGACCTGATGGTCCTCATTGATCGATCGTAGAGGTGGTGCCGCTTCTCGGCAGATCTCCATGGCGTTGGGACACCGAGAATGAAATCGGCAGGCTGGAGAGGGGTCAAGGGGACTAGGAACGTCTCCTTCCAAAAGGATTCGTCGTCGCCGTTTTCGGGGGTTGGGGACGGGGACTGCCGAGAGTAGGGCTTGGGTATAGGGGTGTAGCGGACGGGAATAGAGTTCTTTCACATCCGCTTCCTCCACGATCTGGCCGAGATACATGACAGCGACGCGGTGACTCACGTGGCGAATAACAGCCAGGTCGTGGGAGACGAAGAGATAGGAGAGTTTGAGTTCCCTCTGAAGCTTGGAGAGGAGGTTGAGAACCTGTGCCTGAACCGAGACGTCCAGGGCCGAGACCGGTTCGTCACAGATGATAACCTTGGGACGAAGGATCAGGGCCCGGGCGAGGCAAATGCGCTGGCGCTGCCCGCCCGAGAACTCGTGGGGGAAGCGTGTGGCGTGCTCGGGCAGCAGCCCCACCATGGAGAGGCTTTCCGCCACCATCTCCCGGCGGCGCGAGGCCGAAAGATCGAGGTGATTGAGCAGCGGTTCCTCGATGATCTGAGCCACGGTCATTCGGGGGTTGAGGGATCCGAAGGGGTCTTGGAAGACGATCTGAAGCTCCTTTCGGAGCTGTCTCAAGGTTTCCGGGGGAGCGGTAACAAGATTATGCCCCTCGAACCATACCTCGCCGGCGGTCGGTTTGATAAGCCTTAGAATACAGAATCCAATCGTCGATTTTCCGCATCCCGACTCTCCCACCAGGCCGAGGGTCTGATTCTCTTCCAGAGTGAAGGAAACCCCGTCTACGGCGTGGATCTTTCCTCTGGATCGGCCGAAGAATCCTTGTCTCACGGGGAAGTGTTTGACAAGGTTATTGACCCGGAGCATCTCAGCCATGGCCGATCCTCCAGCAGGCAACCCGGTGCCCTGGTTGGATTTCGACGAGTTCCGGTTCCTTTTCGTCACAAATGGACTCCCGTAGGTGGCAGCGAGGGGCAAAATTACATCCACTCGGCAGATTAGTCAGGCTGGGAACCACCCCCTTGATCTCGTGCAATTCCCGGTTTTCGATTTCTGCCTCGACGCTGGGAATAGCTGCCAGGAGGCCTTGTGTGTAGGGATGCAATGGCTCGTCGAAGAGGGTAACTGTCTCGGCTTCTTCAACGATTTTGCCTGTGTACATAACGGCAACCCTTTCCGTGGTTTCCGCGACGACGCCCAGGTCGTGTGTAATCAGGACCACCGTGGTGTCGAACTCATCTCTCAGCTTGAGGATCAGGTCGAGGATCTGGGCTTGGATGGTAACGTCGAGAGCGGTGGTCGGTTCATCGGCCAGGAGGAGAATGGGTTGGCAGGCGAGTGCCATGGCGATCATCACCCGCTGGCGCATTCCCCCAGAGAGTTGATAGGGGTATTCTTTGATACGCCGTTCAGGGGCGGGAACCCCCACCATTTTGAGCATTTCGATCGACTGATTCAACGCCTGACTGTGATTGAGCCCCTGGTGAACCTGAAAGACCTCAGAGAGCTGGTTGCCGATAGTGAAAACGGGGTTGAGGGCGGTCATGGGTTCTTGAAAGATCATGCTGATCCGGTTGCCCCGCAGTCGTCGCATCTCCTCTTTGCCCAGATGGAGAAGATCCTGCCCTTCGAATAGAATTTGACCTCCCGCGAAGAACGCGGGTGGTTGAGGCACAAGGCGCAAGATGGAGAGTGCCAACGCACTCTTTCCGCATCCCGATTCTCCCACCAGTCCTAAGATCTCTCCCCGCTTTGCGGAGAGGGATACCCCGTCGACCGCCTTGGCGGTTCCTTCCTGGGTTTGGAAATAGGTCTTCAGCTCCCTGATTTCAAGGACGTTCAAGAAAAATCCCCCTCCCGAAAACTTTAGCAAGAATAAATTATTCTTGTCAAGAATAATATGTGTAGGAATCACCTGTTTCATACATTTATAATATTCCATTCCGTGATGGTGCAAGAGACAGAGGAGTATTGGTCGTTTTGGTGATAAGTCTTGACAAATTTATTTAACAAAATTAAACTAAATTTTAATGAAGAGAAAATATGGTTGAGGAAAGGATGAAGGAAATCAACAAAAAGTTGAAGGCATTGGCCATAGGGGAGAAGATACGGAGGATCCGGCAGTCGAAGGGGTTGACGTTGGAGGATATCTCGCAGCGGACGGGCCTTTCCAAGGCGCTGATCTCGCGGATCGAGAACGAGCATGTGTCTCCACCCATTGCAACATTACTCCGGATTGCCTCCGCCCTGAGGGTGGAGATCAGCCATTTTTTTACCGATCAAACTTCTCCTTACAAGGTGACAGTGGTGCGGCACCATGAGCGTTCAACCACGAGGGACTCCATGATCGCGGTGGGGCAGGACGCGGGATATACCTACGAACTCCTCGCCTTCAAGAAGGACGACAAGCACATGGAGCCCTTCATCGTGGAGTTCGACCTGAAGGAGCGGGATGAGGTGCCCATGCAGCAGCACAAGGGTGAAGAGTTTTTACACGTCTTGGAGGGGACCCTGGAGTTCTTTACGGAAGATGAGGTGATTGTCCTCGAAAGGGGAGACAGCATCTATTTCGATTCGGGCATTCCCCACGGTTACCGGGGCTTGGGGGATATCCCTCCGAAGGCCCTCGTGGTGGTTTACGCGCCTTGACCAGGAGAAGGCGGAAGGAGAAAGACCATGCTTGAGATACGGTTCCACGGAAGAGGCGGACAGGGAGCGGTGGTGGCTTCGAAGATGCTGGCGGTGGCTTTTTTCAAGGAGGGGAAAGGGGTCCAATCGTTTCCGACCTATGGCGCGGAGAGACGGGGTGCCCCGGTGGCGGCCTTCATCCGCGTGGACGATAAACCCGTCCTGTATCACCACAATATCTATAACCCGACCCATGTCGTGGTCCTCGATCCCTCTCTGATGGAACGGGTGGACGTGGCCCAGGGTTTGAAGGAGGGGGGATTTGTCCTGATCAATACGAAGCTCACCCCCACCGACTTTCCGGATCTCAAGGGATTCGAGGTCCACGTGGTGGACGCAAGCGGCATCGCGGTTAAGCATGGACTGGGAAGTCCGGAGAACCCCATCGTGAACACGGCGGTTCTGGGTGCCTTTGCTAAGGCGAGCGGGCTCGTGGGGTTACCTGCGGTCTTGGAGGCGGTGAGGGAAGAGAGCCCCATCAAGGTGAAGGCCAATCTCGCCGCAGCGGAAGAGGCGTATAAAAGCGTAAAATAGGAATCTGTAAAAGGATGCGAGGGAAAAATGCTCGGGGAACTGATCCAATTTCATTCGATCGAGGAGTTGCCGGATTCTCCGGTGACATTGGGAACGACTTTATGGAATCCCACGGGGACGTGGCGGAGTGTTCGTCCCGTTCATGTTACCCGTTTGTCTCCCTGCATGCTGGGGTGCCCTGCGGGAAACCCCATTGAATCCTTCATCCGCAAGATTGAGGAGGGGGATGTGGATGGGGCCCTGGCCCTGATTCGTGAGGAGAATCCTCTGCCGGCGATTTGCGGGCGGGTCTGTTTCCATCCCTGTGAGGAGGCGTGCAACCGAGCGAGCATGGACGCGTCCGTGGCCATCCACGAGCTGGAGCGCTGGGTGGCGGACCGTGGGAAGTGGCGTCCCACCGTTCCGGAAAAGGAGACGGGGAAATCGGTAGCCGTGGTGGGTTCCGGACCTGCCGGCCTGACGGCGGCCTATCACCTGCGACGCCTGGGTCACGCAGTTACCGTTTTCGAGAAGGAAAAGGAGCTGGGGGGGCTGTTGCGCTATGGAATCCCCGCCTACCGTCTTCCCAAGGATGTTTTGGATCGGGAGATCGGGTTTCTTAGGGAGATGGAAATCATTTTCAGGACGGAAACAACCCTCTCGGAGAGTGATTTCGAAAAGGAAGGATTCCAGGCCGTCCTGTTTGCGGTGGGGGCACAGAGATTTCGAGACCCGAGGCTGGTGCACCAGGAGGGTGAGGGGGCCTGGAAGGCCTTGGAGTTCCTCAAAAAGGTAAATGAAGGGGAAATCAAGGGACTCAAGGGGAAGGTTGTAGTCATCGGTGGGGGAAATGCCGCCATCGACGCCGCGCGGTGTGCACTGAGATTAGGGGGGCAGGTGACGGTGGCCTATCGGCGTATGCGGGAGGACATGCCGGCCTTTGATGAGGAGGTGGCGGCGGCCGAGGCGGAAGGGATTTCCTTTGTCTTCCTTGCGGTGCCTCAAAGTGTCAAGCGTGACGGCAAAGGGGAGGTCACGGGCGTGGGGTTTGCCCGTGCCAAGGCTGGATCCCTGGACGCATCGGGCAGACATAAAATCACCGTCGACCCCCACGATACATTCTCAATCGAGGCGGATACCGTTATTCTGGCCACAGGAGAGGAACCGGACGAGATTCCCTGGCAGGTGGACTACAAGCCGGAGGCAACCCGGTGCGAAACAGACCGCCCTGGCGTCTTCGTGGCGGGGGATGTGGTGGGAAGCCAGAGGACCGTGGCTTACGCCATCGGCTGGGGGAAACGGGCGGCGGTGGCCATCGACGCCTTCCTTGCGGGAAAGGAGGCGGAGTTGGAAAAGATCACCCTCCCGGGGGGAGAGGGAATCTCCATGCGGGCCTACCGCGGAGAGGTTACAATTCCTGAGGGGGAGGCGGTTTCCTTCGAGGAAGTCAACGATTTCTATTTTCCCGACGTAAAACGGGCCGCTCCCCGTCGTTTGCCGATGGCGCAGAGTGTTTCGGGGTTTAAAGAGGTGGTCAAGGGATTGTCCAAACCCCAGGCCCTCCGCGAGGCGGGCCGGTGTTTCCACTGCGGGGATTGCGTGATGTGTGACAACTGCCTCATCTTCTGCCCCGATATTGCCATCACACGGAAGGAGGATGCCTCGGGTTACGACGTGGATCTTGATCACTGCAAGGGGTGCGGGATCTGTGCCCGGGAGTGTCCCCGCGGCGCCATCATCATGGTGGAGGAAAGGGTATGAAAAAGGTACTGATGGGAAATTTCGCCGCGTCCCACGGGGTGCGGTTGTCCCGGGCACAGGTCATCTCGGCCTATCCGATCACGCCCCAGACCCACGTGGTGGAAGAGCTTTCCGCCATGGTGGCACGGGGTGACTTGAATGCGAAATTCATCAAAGTGGAGTCGGAACACTCGGCGCTGGCCTGCTGCATCGCCGCCTCGGTGATGGGGGCGAGAGCCTTCACCGCTACCAGCTCCCACGGATTGCTCCTCATGCACGAACTGTTGCACTGGGCGGCGGGAGGGAGGTTGCCCATCGTCATGGTAGCCGTCAACCGTGCCATCGCCCCGGGGTGGAACATCTGGAACGAACAGACGGACACCCTCTCCCAGCGGGATACGGGATGGATCCAGCTCTACTGTGCCAGCAACCAGGAGATCCTCGACACGGTGATCCAGGCCTTCAAACTGGCGGAATCGGTCAAGATCCCCGTCATGGTCATCTACGACGCCTTCATCCTTTCCCACACCTACGAGCCGGTGGACATCCCGGACCAGAAGGTCGTAGATAAGTTCCTTCCGCCCATCAACAATCCGGAGGCACTGAAGGTAGGAGAGGCCCGGGCCTTCGGGAGCGTGACCAATCCCGATTTCCACATGGAGTTCCGCCTCAAGCTGCATGATACCTATGAGCGAGCGATGGAGAAATTTAGCGAGATTGATGCGGAATACGCCAAGCTGACGGGCAGAAACTATGGAATTGTGGAACCTTATCAGTGTAGCGACGCGGAATTGATCATGGTCACCGCCGGGTCCCTCGCCGGCCCTACACGTATGGTGGTGGACGGCCTGCGGGCCAAGGGGATCAAGGCAGGCCGAGTCAAGCTGAAGATGTTCCGACCCTTTCCCGTCGAGGCGTTGAAGGAGGCGCTAAAGCCGGCGAAGAAGATCCTGGTCTTGGACCGGAACCTGTCGCCAGGGACAGGGGGAATCTTTGCCCAGGAGCTCCGCGTGGCCCTGAAGGAAGACAAGCGGCCCGTCTGGGGGTTTGTAGCCGGCCTTGGGGGACGGGATATTACCCCCGAGTTGATTGAGTCCATGTTCTTCGACGCCCTTGGGGCCGAAGTGCCCGTTTCCAATACCATCTTCAAAGGGGTCCGATTATGATTGAGCCAACCTACACGATTGAAGAATCGGAAGAACTCGTTCATCCGGGTCACTTGGCATGTCAGGGATGTGGAGCCACCATCGCCATGCGCTATGTCTTGAAGGCCCTCGGAAAGAAGACGGTGGTGGTGATCCCCGCCTGCTGCTGGTCGATCATCGTGGGACTGTTTCCCTCCTCGTGCCTGGATGTTCCGCTGATCCACACGGCCTTCGAGACGGCCGCCGCCGCGGCAACTGGTGCTCGGGCGGCGCTGGACGTTCAGGGGCAGGAAGATGTCAACGTTCTGGCCTGGGCGGGAGACGGTGGGACCTTCGACATCGGGTTTCAGGCCCTCTCCGGCGCGGCGGAGCGAAACGAAAATATCATTTATTGCTGTTACGACAACGAGGCCTACATGAATACGGGCATCCAGCGATCCTCGGCCACCCCCGTGGGCGCCTGGACCACTACGACGCCGCAGGGCGGGCTGGAAGACCGTCCGAAGAAGGACATCGTCCGGATCATGGCGGCGCACAATGTTCCTTACACAGCCACAGCCAATGTGGCCTTCCCCGACGATCTCTACCAGAAAATCAAGAAGGCCGCTTCCTACAAAGGGATGAAGTTCATCCATATCCTCTCTCCCTGTCCCACCGGGTGGCGAATTCCCTCTTCCGAGTCGATCGAGGTGGCCCGTCTGGCCACTTTGTCGAATGTCTTTCCCCTTTACGAGGTGATCAACGGATCCAAGTGGCGAGTAACCTATATCCCCCAGAAGAAGGTTCCCGTCGAGAAGTATCTTGAAGCCCAGGCCCGTTTCCGGTTGATGGGCGAAGAGGAGAAGAAACGAATCCAGAAAAACGTGGACGAGTATTGGAAAGAGCTTTTGAAACGAGCGAAAAGATAATTTTATCATGGGGAGACGCTAATAGGCAGGGAGAGGTGACCTTCCTGCCTTTTTTCTTTTCCATGGATGGAGAGAGCCAGTTCGCAGTATAGGGCCTTGTGTTTTCTTGAAAAGAGAAAAATAAACTGATATGAATTTTCAAAATCCGTGTGATTCAGGAGGATGGCATGAAGCGGGTAGGGTTTGTTTCGACCCGAATCGCGGGAACCGATGGGGTTTCCTTGGAGACCTTCAAGTGGTACCAAGTTTTGGAGCGGAACGGATACGAGTGTTTCTTCTTCGCGGGGCAGTTGGAGACTCCTCCCGATCACTCCTTCGTGGAGCCGAAGGCACATTTTGAACACCCGGAGATCCTGGAGATTCAGCAGGACTGTTTCGGGAAACGGGTTCGGCGTCCCTCCCTTAGCTCCAAGGTTCATGAACTCCGGAGCTATCTCAAGGCCAAGCTCTACGTTTTTTACAAGGAGTTCAATCCCGACTTTCTGATTATCGAAAACGCCTTGGCGATTCCTATGAACGTGCCCCTCGGTATGGCCATTACAGAGTTCATTGCCGAGACGGGGGTGCCCACTATCGCCCATCATCACGACTTCGCCTGGGAGCGGGATCGGTTTCTCATCTGCGCCATCCAGGACTACGTCCATTACGCCTTTCCCCCTACCCATCCGGCCATTCGTCACGTGACCATCAACTCCAACGCCTCCCGTCAGCTCAGTTTCCGCCGGGGATTGAGCAACGTGGTTATCCCCAACGTCTTTGATTTTGCCAATCCCCCAGAACCGAGCGGCAAGGCGAAGGCCCTTCGGGAGTCTCTGGGATTCAGTGAGGACGACCTGTTTATCCTTCAGCCCACGCGCGTGGTGCCGAGGAAGTGGATCGAGCGGGCCATCGAGCTGGTCTATCTCATGGAACTTCCCAAGCCAAAACTGGTTATCTCACACAAATCGGGAGATGAGGGAACCCTTTACGAGAGCCGGGTGAAGGAATACGCGGAGAGGCTTGGCGTGGAACTCATCTTCATCGGTGACAAGATCGGGCCGGCCCGGTGTTTTACCAGTAACCATGTCCATGAGTTTACCATCGATGATATCTATGAGTGCGCGGATCTGGTGACCTATCCCTCCGGGTACGAGGGGTTTGGTAACGCCTTCGTGGAGGCGGTCTATTTCAAAAAACCCCTGGTGGTGAACCGGTATTCCATCTATATTGAGGACATCGAACCCCTGGGTTTCGACGTGATCTCTTTCGACGGGTTCGTGACCCACGAGATTGTGGAGCAAGTCCGGAGCTTTCTCGGTTCCGACGCCCGAGGCGCCTCCCTGGAGAAAAACTACCGGCTCGGGCAGATGTATCTCTCCTATGAGGTCTTGGAAAAGAAGCTTCTTCCCATCATTCAGTCTTTCACCTGAAACGAAAGGGGGAACAACACATCTCACGGAAGTTAAACATCGGATTGCTGCACTACTCCTGCCCGCCGCTTGTGGGCGGGGTGGAGGAAATCCTCCGCCATCATGCCCAGGTGTTGCATCGGTTTGGACATCGAATTTGTATCCTTGCCGGCATGGGAGAGGCCTTCAACGAGGCCTTTGAAATCACAATCCATCCCCTGATTGCTTCCCAAAACGAGCGGGTGAAAATGGCACACGAGGCCTGTCTGGAAGGCCGATATGGGCCTTTGAAGGAGATTGAGGACGAGATTTACGAAATCGTGAGGGACTGGGCGGTGAATCTGGATGTCTTAATCGCCCACAACGTGCTGCACATGCCTTTTAATCTTCCCTTGACCTTGGCCCTCCGGCGACTGGCCTTCCGTGAAGAGGTGAAAATGGTAAGCTGGGCGCATGATTCTCCATATGTTCGCCTGGATTTACCTGAGTATCTGACGCATGCGCCGTGGATCAGTTTGAGGCTTCCCCATCCCCGGATTTCTTATGTGGCCATTTCCGATTCCCGCCGCGCCGCTTTCAAGAAATATCTCAAGGGGATTCAGTGGCGGGTGATCCATAATGGGATTGATCCCGCGGATTTCTTCTATTTAAGCCCTGAATCGGTCAGGTTGTTCAAGGAACTGAATTTCCCGGAACGGGATCTCGTTGTTGTTCAGCCGTCGCGGATCACACCCCGTAAGAATCTCGAGCTTTCTCTGGAAATAATTCATGGGATTAAGTCGCTTGGGTGTAATGTCCTTTTCATTCTGACGGGAGCTTATGATCATCATGAGGGACGGGCGATTGAATACTACCGTCTTTTGCGAGAGAAGGTCGATGACCTCAAACTACAGAATAATGTGGCCATTCTTGCCGAGTATGTCTTCAAGGACGGGACCCATCTTGTCCCCCGTCGAACGTTCATCCGGGACCTCTATCTCATGGCGGATCTGCTATTGATGACGAGCAAAGACGAGGGGTTTGGCCTGCCGCTTCTTGAGGCGGGGATGATCAAACTTCCTATCGCCTGCTCTCGCATCAAACCATTTCAGGAAATCGGAACCGACGTCTGTTTTTTCAGGTTGGAGGATCCCCCGCTCTTTATCGCGGGCCGGATCATGGAATATCTCTCCCGGACAACGACCCATGAGATGTATCGAAAAGTTATGCGGCAGTATATCTGGGATATCGTCTGTAAGAGGGAGATCCTTCCTTTCCTGGAGGAGATAACCGGGGAAACTCTTGCCGTTTCTTGACACCCATGCCTCCCTTTGATACATCAAAATCATGGAGACACACAAGTTTCTGTGGGCGCCGTGGCGTATGGCCTATATCAATTCGGAGGCGGAAGATGGGTGCATCTTTTGTAACCGCTTGAACAGCCCGCCAGAGAGAGACAAGGAAAACCTCATCCTTGTGCGCAGAGAACGGGGATTCGTCATGATGAACAAATACCCCTATAACAGCGGCCATCTCCTCGTTATTCCCAACCGACATGTGCCGGATCTCCGGGATCTTGATGATGAGGAATTGTTGGATCTTCAGAAGATGTTGACCCTCTGCCTTGAGGTGATGGAAGACCTCTATCATCCCGATGGCTTCAACATCGGGATGAACCTGGGACGCTCGGCGGGCGCGGGGATCGAGGAACACCTCCACTACCATGTCGTGCCGAGATGGAACGGAGACACGAATTTCATGACGGTGCTGGCGGACGTCCGCGTGGTGCCCCAACACCTTCAGACAACCTATGAACAATTGAAGGAAGCCTTTGAGGCGAAAGGACTCTCATGAAACTCATCAAAACACTAATTGTCGCCATTTTCTTTATCGTGGCCATCACCTTTGCTCTGCAGAACCAGCAGGCCGTGACCCTCAATTACTACGATCTCATCCCGCCCTTTTCCGTGCCCGTATTTCTTCTCGTCTTCTTCTCGGTGCTTCTGGGCATCCTTATCGCGGGTTTTGGAGACATTTATGTGCGTTATTCCCTGCGTCTCAGGGCGAGGAAGTGCGAAAAACAGTTGAAGGCGTGCCGGAATGAACTGGAAACCTTGAAAAAGACAAGGGCCGCGGAGTCCGCTGTCCCCCCTGAAAAATCCGGCGAGGTAACCGAAGAGAAAGAGCCGGAAAAGCAGGATACGGAGAGGCCCTCCCAGGCTGTCAAGACCACCGAGCATGCCTGAGAAGGTGCCGGATCCCTCTCGTTTTCTTATCACACCTCGAAAACTCGTTCAGACCTTCGCCGAGCGCTATGACGTGGACATGGCGCGCCTCGAACTCCCTGAGACGGCCATCCTTGTACCCGTCGTCCCCCTTTTTATGAAGCTAACGCGCGTGCTGAAGGGGGAACCGATGACTGCATGGAAGTGGAAGTCTCCGCTCTTTCATGAATTTGCCCTGGGGGAAGGAAAGAAGGGAGTGTTGGCCTGTTGTCCCATCGGGGCCCCTAACGTGGCCATTGCCATCGAGGAGCTGGCTGCCTTCGGCGTGCGTTTCCTCTACTTTTTCGGTTTCGCTGGCGGGATCGGAGAGAAGGTTTCTCCTGGGACATTGGTTCTTCCCCACTACGCTCATGTCGGGGAGGGGACGACGCGGTATTACAAGGACGGGCCGCTCTCTTTTGCCGATGGGGAATTGCTGGAGGCAGTAAAATGCGCCTTGGAGACGGAAACGGGAGAGACCCTAACCGTGTGCCCCGTCTGGACGACGGACGCCCTTTATCGGGAGGGACGGACTGAGGTGGAGCGATTTGCTCGCATGGGGGTTTGCGGCGTGGACATGGAGGTTTCCGCTGTCTTTAGCGTGGCGAAGACCCTTTCCGTCCGGGCCGTCGCCCTGCTGTGGATCTCCGATCTTCTATCTCTTGAGGATTGGAAACCTCATTTCCATCAAAAGGCATTGAGGGACGCTATCGATCGATACGCGAGGGCCTTTGTCGTTTTCCTTCAGAAGGGAGAAAGATAAGATCCATGGGCATTGAGATCGAGATCAAACTCCTCTGTGAGGACGAGAAGGTCCTTGATGAGGTCTTCCGTTCCCCGGAGGTTACCCCCTATCTGGTATCGCCTCCCGTTGCCAAAACGCTGCACGCTTACTATCTCGATACACCGGACTTACGCCTCGCCGGAGAACGGATCGCCTACCGTGTTCGGAAGGAAGGTCCGCAGTGGGTAGCGGCGGTCAAAACGGGAAAGGTCAGAACCCCGGAAGGACTCTATGTTCGGGGAGAGTGGGAACGGGAGATCCCCCGCCCAGAGGCTGATCTGGGGGTGTTTCAAGACACGGAGATTGCCGGCCGCTTGGGGGAATTGATAGGCGGGGAACCCCTCGTAGTCCTCTTCGAGATACGTGTGATTCGCACCTTAGGCCTTTTGAAGTATCCCGACGGAACGGAGATCGAACTGGTAGCGGACCGGGGGGAGATTCTCTGCCGTGACCGGCGTGCGCCGATTCTGGAGGTGGAGTTGGAGCTGAAGGCGGGCGAGCGGCCCCGGCTTGCCGCCTTGTCGAAGGCACTGCAGGCGGTCTTCCCCCTCGTCCCCGGAACGGGAAGCAAGTACGCCCGTGGCCTGGCGCTTTACATGGAGACAGCGGATAAGGAAAATTTCCCTTTCGCCGATGCATGTTTTCAGTTGTTGGAAGACTGAGTCGATTTTTCTGCTTTTCCCTAAAAACTCGGTTGTCAGTTGATAGAGGTTTCTTATCGTGGACGGCTGGAAATTTTGTTTGGTAGTTAAAGATTTGCCGTGTGGGGATTGCTTTCCCAGGTCCGGCCCTAAATTTGCTTATTGACATAAAGCCGCATTGTGTCTATATTGATTTATGAAAAAATAAAGCAGTTTGCGAGGGTGGCGGAATTGGTAGACGCACTGGACTTAGGATCCAGCGGCTTTGCCGTAGGGGTTCGAGTCCCCTCTCTCGCACCAGCAAGAAAGGATTGAGATGGCTGAAATGGATGTGAAGATCGAAGAGATTAGCCCGGTTGAGCGGGAGTTGTCGTTTGTGGTTCCAGCGGATGAGGTGGATCGGACATTGTCGAGGATCTATCGGGATTTGAGGAAAGAGGCAAAGATCAAGGGGTTTAGAAAAGGGAAGGCCCCGGAGAGTGTTATCAAAGCGCATTTTAGGGACTATGCCGCCCGCGAGGCGGAAAACCAACTGGTTTCAGAGTATTACAAACAAGCGTTGATGAAACACGAGATCCCCGTGGTGTCGAGCCCTGAGATTCATCTCGATGGGATCGAAGAGGGGAAGGATTTCCACTTTAAGGCGACGGTGGAGATCGTCCCTGAGCTTCCGGAGATGTCGGGATACGATGAGATTCCCGTCAAGGCAAGACGCATCGAGGTGCTCGATGTGGATGTGGACAACGCTATCGAGCGGATGCGGACGATGCAGGGAAAACTTGTGGTGGCTGAGGAGGACTACGAAGCGGGTGAGGGGGACTATCTCGTTATGGATTACAAGAGCGAGGTGGACGGAGAGCCCCTTGAGGAAAAGACCGATGCGCTTCATAAACTCGGAAGCCCTGAGACCCTCCCTGAGTTCGATAAGGCCCTGATGGGAGTTAAAGCGAAGGAGACTCGTACTTTCAAGATAACCTATCCGGAGGACTATCCCAACAAGGACCTGGCCGGGAAAGAGACGACCTTTACCGTGACCGTGAAAGAGGTCAAACGTCTCGAGTTGCCGGAAGTGGACGACGATTTTGCTAAGAGTTACGGGAACTATGAGAATCTTGATGCGTTCAAGGCCTACGTTAAGGAGCAGATCGAGAAGGAGCGCGAAGAGGTTAACAAACAATGGATGGAAGAGCAAATTCTGACGTTTCTTCTGAAACGTTTTGAGTTTGATGTTCCCAAGTCGTGGATCAAAAAGCAGGCCGAGTTTCTCCTGGAAAAGTTTAAGGAAGACCAGAAGCGCCAGGGTATACAGGTGGAAGATCTTCCGCTAAACAAGCATCCTCAGAAAAAGGTTTTTGAAGATCTGGCGGAACGTCAGGTCAAGTCGATGCTGGTGCTGGATGAGATCGCCAAGAAAGAGGAGATTGCCGTTGAGGACGAGGATCTTGACGCGCATTTCGAAGAGATGTCCCGAAACACGGGATTGCCGATGGAACAAATTCGCAATTTTTATACCTCCAGGCAGGAGCAGTTGAATTCCCTGAAAGACGAGCTCCTGCGGAACAAGACCCTCGCGTTTTTACGAGAACGTGCCGTTGTGGAATGGGTCGATGAGGCGGAAGCCTCCAAGGAAGAACAGGCGGAGGGAGAGAAGAGCGAAGAGGACGTTGAAGAGAAAGGAAAGATCATACAACCATGAGTATCCCAATTCCCTTTGTAGTTGAACAAGACGGACGCGGTGAGCGCGTTTATGATATCTATTCCCGGCTTTTGAAGGAGAGGATAATCTTTTTGGGGGCGCCGATCGATGATACGGTGGCAAATTTGATCATCGCCCAGCTTTTATTCCTGGAGGCGGAGAACCCGGATAAAGATATCCACCTCTACATCAATTCGCCGGGAGGTGTGGTGACGTCGGGATTGGCGATTTACGATACAATGCAGTTTATCAAGCCTGATATCACGACTTTATGCCTGGGACAGGCGGCCAGTATGGCGGCGATTTTGCTGGCGGCGGGGACGAAGGGGAAACGATTTACGCTTCCCCATTCCCGGATTCTGCTCCATCAGCCCCTCGGGGGGTTCCAGGGGCAGGCGACGGATATAGACATTCATGCCAAGGAGATTTTATCCCTCCGTGAGCGGCTGAACGCAATTTTATCGAAACATACCGGTCAACCGGTGGAAAAGATACAGGTCGATACGGACCGTGACTATTTCATGAGCAGCGATGATGCCCGTGAATACGGTCTTGTTGATGAAGTAATTGAAAAGAGAAAGGTAAAGAAAGAAGATTAGAGAGTGAGGTAGTCAACCATGGGAAACGAAGATACCAATAAGCCTGAAGTCTTACGGTGTTCATTTTGTGGGAAGACGCAGGATGAGGTGAAGAAACTCATTGCGGGTCCGGGAGTTTACATTTGCGATGAATGTATCCGGCTTTGTGATGAAATCATCGCGGAAGATGACAAAGAGAATTTTGGGAATTTGGCGGAAGCACCCAAACCCGAGGAGATCAAGAAGGCCCTGGATGAGTATGTGATCGGCCAGGAACGGGCCAAACGGATCCTGTCCGTGGCGGTTTACAACCATTACAAGCGTATCAACTCGAACTTGAAATACGAGGACGTGGAGCTTCAGAAGAGCAACATCCTGTTGATTGGGCCGACCGGTTCGGGTAAAACCCTCTTGGCTCAGACGTTGGCAAGGATTTTGGATGTCCCCTTCACCATCGCGGACGCCACAACCCTGACGGAAGCAGGATACGTGGGAGAGGATGTTGAAAATATCATTCTGAACCTTCTTCAGGCGGCCGACTATGACGTGGAGCGGACGGAGAAGGGGATTGTTTATATCGATGAGATCGATAAGATTTCTCGAAAGACGGACAGCCCTTCCATCACGAGAGACGTGTCGGGTGAGGGCGTGCAGCAGGCCCTGTTGAAGATTATCGAGGGAACAGTAGCCAACGTGCCGCCTAAAGGGGGCCGGAAGCATCCCCAGCAGGAGTTCCTACAGATCGATACGACCAATATCCTTTTTATCTGCGGCGGCGCCTTCAATGGGTTGGAGAAGATCATCGAGCGCCGCCTTGGGGGGAGCACCCTCGGGTTCGAGGCGGATATCAAGACGAAGGTGGAGAAGGAGCTGGGAGAGATCTTGAAGGAAGTGCAACCGGAGGATCTCCTCCGATTTGGGCTGATTCCGGAATTGATTGGACGGCTTCCCGTGATCGCGACCCTCAATGAGCTGGACGAGGACGCCTTGGTCGAGATCCTCAAGAAACCGAAGAACGCCCTTGTGAAGCAGTATCAGCGCCTGATGGAGATGGAAAACGTGAAAATCACATTTACAGACGGGGCGTTAAAGGCCATCGCCCGCGAAGCGATAAACCGGAAATCCGGTGCGCGGGGCCTCCGGTCAATCATGGAACACGTGATGCTGGATCTCATGTATGAAATTCCCTCCAAGAAGAATGTACGTGAGGTCGTCATCAGTGAAGAGGTGATCAGCAATAGCGAAAATCCTATTGTTGTTTACGAAAACGAGGTGGATGTAGCGTAAATGGACTACAAAGAGATGTCACAGGAACATATTTTACCACTTCTACCTTTGCGAGAAGTCGTTCTCTTTCCCTACATGATTATCCCACTGTTTGTGGGAAGAGAGAGGTCTGTTCGGGCTCTGGAGATTGCTACGGAAAGGGAAGGTGGACGTCTGATGTTCGCCACGCAGAAAGAAGCTAAGATCGTGAATCCCATGCCGGATGATATCTTCGACGTGGGAACCGTCGGGACCATCGTTCAGATGCTGAAGCTTCCCGACGGATCGGTCAAGGTCCTGGTGGAGGGCCAGCATCGGGCGAGGGTCACGGAATTCTTGAGAGAAGAGGATTATTTCGCGGTCAAGGCCAGGGAGATTCCAAAGAATCACATAGTCAATCCCGAGGTCTTGGCATTGATCCGTAGTGTCAAGGTGAATTTTGAGCGTTTGGCAAAACTTAAGAAGGGAATTCCTTCTGAGATCGTGGACGCGATGAGGGATATGGAGGATCCGGAACGTATCTCGGATACGTTGGTGGGTCACCTCGAACTAAAGTTGGAAAAGAAGCAGCAGTTCCTTGAGGAGCCATCCCCCTTGATTCGTCTTGAAATGCTTCTCGAAAATATTCAGGCGGAGATAGAGATCATCCACGTGGAGCGCAAGATCAACCGGCGCATCAAGAAACAGGTGGAACAGACCCAGAAAGAGTTTTACCTGAACGAACAGATGCGGGCCATCCAGAAAGAGCTGGGAGAGAAGGGAGATTATCTCAACGAGATTCGAGAGCTTGAGCACAAAATCAATAAGAAAAAGATGTCGAAGGAGGCGGCGAAGCGGGCGAAGGAGGAGCTGAAAAAACTTAAATTGATGCCGCCCATGTCCGCCGAGGCCTCTGTGGTGAGGAACTATATTGATTGGATTCTCGCCCTCCCATGGTTTGAGTACACTCAAGACAAGATCGATATCGACGAGAGTATGCGGATCCTGGACGAGGATCATTATGGGCTGAAAGACGTCAAAGAACGCATTGTCGAATATCTGGCGGTGCAGAAACTCGTTGGAAAGGTGCAGGGGCATATCCTCTGCTTCGTGGGACCTCCGGGCGTGGGGAAAACCTCCCTTGCCAAGTCTATTGCAAGGTCCATGGGGCGGAAATTCGTTCGACTCTCCCTTGGTGGGGTGCGAGATGAAGCTGAGATCCGAGGACACCGCCGGACCTACGTGGGGGCCTTGCCTGGGAAGATCATCCAGTCCATGAAGAAAGTCGGTAGTGGGAATCCGGTGTTTCTGTTGGATGAAGTGGACAAGATGAGCACCGA
>JAOZMY010000164.1 GCA_029934085.1 bacterium
GAAGCCGGTAATCCGGAATACCTACCGCCAGCATCCCCCCCGCCACGGGGAGTTTTTCGAAGACATGAACCTGGTATCCCTTGAGAGCCAGGTCGTTGGCACAGGTTAGCCCCGCTGGGCCTGCCCCGATAATGGCTACCTTTTCCTCTCGCTTTTCGTGAATCGCCGGTACCGGGATGGGTTTTCCCGAATTTTCCTCATAGTCCGCTACGAAGCGTTTGAGGGAAGCGATGGCAATGGGATCATCCACCTTTCTTCCCCGCAAACACATGGTTTCACATGGATGGTTACAAATCCTGCCGCAGACAGAAGGGAAAGGAAGTTTCTTTCGGATGATAGCGAGGGATTCGTCATAGCGGCCCTCGGCGATGAGCCCCACGTATTCGCGAACGTCGAGATGAACAGGGCACGCAACAGCACAAGGCGGATCTTCTTTATCAATTACATAGGTAGAAGGCACCGCCTGGGGATAATTGATGTAGATGGCAGACCGTCCCGTTTCTCCCTCGTTGTATTCGCTCAGAACCTCCAATGGACAGTTCTGAGTACACAACCCGCAACCCGTGCACTTGTTGGGATCGACTCGCTTGCTATAACGAGCAATCGTCGCCGTAAAATTTCCGGGTTCTCCCTCCAGGTTTAAAAGGTCGGCGTGGGTAATCATCTCGATGTTGGGATCTCTCGCCACCTCCACCAACTTGGGAGACATGGTGCACATGCTACAGTCGTTGGTTGGGAAGGTCTTGTCCAACTGGGACATGGTCCCGCCGATGTTGGCCCCTTTTTCCAGAAGATAAACCTTGAAACCCGACTCTGTCAGGTCAAGAGAGGCTTGCATCCCTCCAATGCCACCACCCACGACAAGGACCGAACCCCGTTTCTCTTGAGTCATGATGAGCCTCCCGGAGAGGTGTAACGGTAATAGGGGGTTTTCCCACTCTCTATATGATCGACCGTCACGAGGTTACGCCGCCTCAGTTCTACGACGTGCCGAAGAACCTCGTCCGGCTTCATGCCCAATTCTTTGGCAATTTCCTTTATCGGCCTTACTTGGTCGGCAATCGCCTCACAAACCCGACTTCGCGCCTCTTCCCTCTCAAGAATCTGATCGAACGCAATCCGAAACTGGCGATCGGTATAAATTTCTCCATAGAAATTCCCTTCTTCGACCATCACCGATTTCTTTTCCAACAAGGCCCTGATCTTCTTCGCGCTAAAAGGGTCCCACTTCTCTATAAAGAGAATTCTGTCTTCTATCGCTTCCATCATCCTCTAACCATTCTTTTCTAAAAAGTCCTCTTGAATCGTTTCGCCCTTTTGCTCACCTTTGACCGGAAGAATAATGCGAAACGTGGTTCCTTCCCCGACCTTGCTGTCCACGTCAATACGTCCGCCGTGCTTTTCCACGATCCCGTAACAGACGGCAAGCCCGAGCCCCGTTCCCTTTCCTACCTCCTTGGTGGTGAAGAAGGGATCAAAGATCTTCGATAGGTTTTCCTCCGGGATCCCAACCCCCGTATCCGAGAACTCCACTGTCACGTAGGCCTCGTCCTCGCTGAGGCGTGTTTGGATAGTCAGCTTCCCGTTCCCCGACATGGCGTCCGCAGCGTTGACCACCATGTTCATGAAGACCTGCTTGAGTTGGCTGGCGTTCCCCATGATCCTCGGCAGAAAGGGATCCAAGTCTTTCACAATGTCGATGTTGTGAAAAATAGCCTGATTCTCCAGGAAGAAAAGTCCGTCCACGATGGCACGGTTTACGTCCACCGGCTCGAACTTGGGTCCGCTTTGATGCCCGAATTCCAGGAGGCTCTTCACGATTTCCTTGCACCGGGTGGTCTCCTGGACGATGCGCTTGATATCCTCCCGTTTGGGATCGTCCTCCGGCATATCCTCCAGCATGAGGCTCGCGTAGATGAGGATCCCCCCCAGGGGGTTATTGATCTCATGTGCCACACCGGCGGCCAATTTTCCCACAGAGGCCATCTTCTCCGACTGGACGAGCTGGAGGTGGGCCTGCTGGAGTTGCTCCTCGATCTTGAGACGCTCACGAAGGTCGGTGAAAATCCCTACACTGGCGATCTCGCGCCCTTCTTCATACACGAGTGCGGCCGACAGCTCGATGGGGATCTCCTCGCCTTCCTTCGAAAGGACGGTTATCCTGATGGGGGTCAGTTTCCCTACGCCCCCGTACTCCTCACTTCGGAGCTTCTGCATGATATCCTTGGCAACCCCTACGGGGTAAATGTTGGTAATATGGAGCTTCCCTCCAATGACCTCCTCCGCCTTGTAGCCGGTGAGCTGCTCTGCACTATGGTTGAAAATAATAATATTCCCTTTGATGTCCGCCGCGATAATACCATCCACGGAACTTTCGATGAGATTGACGAAAAAGCTGTTGGCCTTTTTGAGTTCCCCCTCGATCCGCTTCCATTCGGACATGTCCCTCACATAGACATACATCAGGGGAGGTGTTTGGTCATAGTCCGGGGAAAAGCAGGTCTCGGTCACAACCTGTGAGCCATCCTTTCTTAGGAATGTAATCTCCCTGCAAAACTTTCCCTGTCGTTCCCTGAGAATCTCTTTGATGCTCCGGAGAGAATCCTGTTGTTCGGGGGTTACAAAATCATAAAAGGAA